>DATEOV010000386.1:0-2474 GCA_035273645.1 Flavobacterium sp.
TCATTATTAAAAAATCATTTTTAACTCAATCCAATCACTTCGTATCAAATTAAAAATAAACACTTTAAAAGAGAAAACTATAAAGAAAGGGCTTTTCTAACCGAAAAGCCCTTTCTTTATTTCCAACAAATATTTAATTCATTAAAACACCATTATTTTTTAATATTTTACTAAAAAACAATATCTGATAAGGTAATGCATTCTCCCAATATTCCCAAGTATGCGCCCCAGGTCGTTCAGTATACTCATGAGAAACCTTTTCGTACACTAATCTCCTATGTAATTCTCTATTAGGCTCAATAAGAAAATCATCAACCCCACAATCTATAATTAATGCTAGTTTATTGGCTTTAATTTTATCAACCATTCCAATTACTGCATTTTGGGCGTATAGATCAGGATTATTGCTTTGATCGCCAAAAACAGGCTGCATTAACTTTATAACTTGATCATTTGGCTCCCGACCTAACATTGTTCCCATATCTACAGCTCCACTCATACTTCCTGCAGCACAAAACAATTCGGGATGTTTGGCTGAAAGATACAAAGCCCCATGTCCTCCCATAGAAAGCCCAGCGATGACACGACCTTTTTTATCATTTACCGTTCGATACGTTTTATCAATCTTTTGGATTACTTCTTCTGTTATATAGGTTTCAAACTGACTGCCTTTATTTACGGGGCTATTAAGGTAGAAACTGAACGTCTCCCCTTCTGGCATCACTATTATAATATTATATTGATCTGCTAAATCCTTAACTGTATTTTTATTGGGAGTACTTGACAACCAATCCGAAAAATGCCCATAAGCACCATGTAAAAGATAAAGTACTGGATAAACAGCTTTTCCTTTTGAGTACGAATTAGGTAATACTACAGCTGCTTTATAGGTTTTACTCATTGCGACACTAGAAACTTGCAAAGTATCAACAGTTGAAGCGAAAGACAAAATTGTATTGCCGAATAAAAATGCAATACATAGTATTTGTAATTTTTTCATATTATTCTTTTTTTGATGAAATGTAAATATACAATTTCCAAAAACAAAAACAGAACACCCTCTATTTGATTAAAGAATAAAAAAACACAAAATAACTAATTAACAATCACTTATAATATAATTGATTTGTTTTTGTAGTATAAAAATAAATAAGCCATCAGCTTTTAAAATTACTCGATAAAAGACTTCAATTCATGCCTGTATTGCGAAGCACTTTTCCCAGTAAACGCTTTAAATGACTTATTAAAATGGCTAAAATTATTAAATCCGCTTTCATAGCAAATTTCGGTAATGCTCTTTGTATTCTCCGACAATAGTTTTGAAGCGTGAACCAAACGATAATCGTTTACGAAAGCAGTAAAGGTTTTATTGGTTATTTTTTTAAAATACCTACAAAATGATGGAGTTGTCATACTCACCATACTCGAAACAGTATCCAAATGAATAGGTTCCTGAAAATGATCTTTTACATGATTGAAAACCACATTAATTCTGTCATTATCCTGAACTTGCAATTCCAACGAAAATCCATCAGCATTTAAAATCTTATATTCATTATTTGTTTCCAAAGTATTCAGAATGCTAATCATGCTTAATAACCGATCAAAATTAGATTGATTTTCCATCTCCTCAATTTTACACGCAATTATTTTCTTGGTTTCAGAACCAAAAGCAATACCTCCTTTTGCCTTATGTAAAAGATGCTGAATATTCTTTAATTCCGGAATTTCGAGAAAATCGTTACCCAAAAAATCCGGACGCATCTGGATTACCGTTTCATTCTTATTTCCTGTTTGCTCGTTTGTAAATCCACAATGAGGTAAATTACTACCTATAAGAACTAAATCACCATCTGAATAATAGGATATATGACTTCCTATTTGTCTTTTCCCCGAACCTCCATTGACAAAAACCAATTCAATTTCGGGATGGTAATGCCAGAGATCCGATTTGCAATTGGCGTTCTCAACATATCTGGAAAAAGTAAAAGAACTCCCAAAAGAAGGAGTGATAATTTCAAGTGTTGGACTCATTTTTTTCATTAGACCCATTTTTAAAACTATTCAAATTTAACACAAAACAATTCTATATTATCAAAAATTAACATACATCGTTTTCGTAAAGTTAAAATAACACATAAATAAGAAAACACAGTTGTATAATCAAATAGATTATCGTTCTACTTTAGCCATAGAAATTTAATTACTAATTTAAAACAACAGTATTATGAAAACGATTTTAAAATTAAGTCTAGTAGTTTTAGTAGCAATGACTACAATGAGTAGTTATGCAATCGATGGTGATTTTTTACTAAATGTAAAAAAAGGAGCTGGTAAAGAAATTAGTTTTTCTGTAAATGAAATTACAAAAGCGAATGTGACCATCTATGATAAAGACCATGCTGTAATCTATTCTGAAATTGCAACAGGAAAAGGTGGCATTTTAAAAACTTACAGCCTTGAAGAATTTCTTG
>DATEOV010000387.1:0-2510 GCA_035273645.1 Flavobacterium sp.
GTTGCCACCGTTTTTTCACTTACACAATTGATTTCAGGACACAGCACTGCAGACGGAGTCGCGGTAAATCAACCTGCAAAACTGGCTACAATGGAAGGACATTTCGAAAAAGACAAACCTGCCAATTTATATCTTCTAGGCTGGGTAGATAAAGAAAATCAAAAAGTTACTGGTATTGCAATCCCCGGCGGATTATCATTCTTGGTGCATCAGGATTTTAATGCCCCGATAAAAGGATTAAATAATTTTCCGATTGAAGACAGACCAAGTCAAATAAATGCTGTTTTTCAATTTTATCACATCATGGTTCTCATTGGAATGGCATTAATTGGACTTACATTATACGCTAGTTTTTTATGGTGGCGAGGAAAATTATTTGAAACCAAATGGCTATTATGGATTTTCTCCTTTGCGGTCATTCTTCCTCAAATAGCCAATCAAGTAGGATGGTTCACCGCCGAAATGGGTAGACAACCTTGGGTAGTCTATGGACATTTAAGAACCAGCGATGCTTTTTCCCAAGAAGTCGCAGCTAATCAAATTGTATTTTCATTGGTTATGTTTACTATAGTTTATTCGTTATTGCTAGCTTTATTTCTATACACTGTCAATAAGAAAATAAAACATGGCCCTTATGATGAACCAGAAACACCAGTAACATTCAAATCCTTTTAATCTTTATAATTATGGAAACTTTTTTAGGAATTGATTATCCAACATTATGGTATTTAGTAATCGGATTATTGTTTTCGGGTTATGCAATATTAGAAGGTTTTGATTTTGGAGCTGGTGCCTGGCATTTATTTTTCAGAAAAGATTTGAGCCGAAGGATTGCTATAAACGCAATTGCTCCCGTATGGGATGCCAATCAGGTATGGTTAATTATTGGAGGCGGAGCATTATTTGCAGGATTTCCTGTAATGTACGCCAGTATGTTATCAGCAATGTATGTACCGTTTATGCTTTTTTTGATGCTAAATGTACTTCGGGCAGCAGAGATTAAATTTCGAAGTGTTGAAGAAATGAAGTGGTGGAGAAACAGCTGGGATGTTACTTACAGTGTTTCCAGTATATTGATTGCCTTTTTGCTTGGTGTTGTTTTGGCCAATATTTTACAAGGATTTGCTATAGGTCCCAATTTTAGTTATCATGGCGGCGTGTTTTTCTCTTTTTTAAATCCTTATGCCATAATGGTTGGTTTTACAACACTTTCCATTTTTATGACACAAGGCGCTATCTATCTTTTATTGAAAACAGAAGGCAGATTACATGCTAGACTTACATTTTTACTACAAAAAGGAATGATATTTTTCATCGTAAGTTTTGGAATTACTACATTATACACTTTGATATTCATTCCTGAAGTTACTGCTAATTTCAGAGCTAATCCTCTTTATTTTGTTGTCCCTGTTATCTCATTTTTGGCTGTAGCCAATGTTCCCCGATTGGTTTCAAAAAAACAATACATGCGGGCATTGATCTTCTCATCATTAACAATGGCTTTTTTACTGATTCTTGTAGCCTTACAATTGTATCCAACTCTACTAATCTCAACAATTGACCCAAAATTTAGCGTGACAATTTACAATGCGGCTTCCTCTCAAAAATCATTAGGAATAATGCTAACTATTGTTGCCATTGGTGCTCCTTTGTTAGCAGCTTACTTTTTCTTTTTGTACAGAACATTCAATGGTAAAGTGAAACTTGATGACACCAGCTATTAAATTAACTTGTTTTTAAAAATCAATAAATGAAATACATTTACGTATTGCTAACTTTATTTAGCACAACTTTACTTTGGTCAATTATCAATCCAAAAGAAGGCTTTACCTGCTTTCTCGAAATTATTCCAGCAATAATTGGACTTTTAATCTTAGCATTGACTTTTAAGAAATTTAGATTCACCAATTTTACTTATACTTTGATTTTAATTCATTGCATTATCCTCTTCATTGGAGGACATTATACTTATGCCGAAGTTCCCTTTTTTGATTATATTAAAGAAGTATTTCATCATAGTCGGAATAATTATGACAAAGTGGGACATTTTGCACAAGGCTTTGTGCCTGTCATGATTATACGGGAACTATTCATTAGAAAGAAGGTAATTGCAAATAAAAGTTTTTTCAACTTTATAATTGTTTCCATCTGCTTAGCGATTAGTGCTGCCTATGAATGGATTGAATGGTTTGTTTCTATCGCTACCGGAGATGGCGGAGATGCATTTTTAGGAACACAGGGATATGTTTGGGACACACAATCTGATATGTTGTTTGCTACTATTGGAGCCATTGTTGCATTAATGCTATTTTCAAAAGTACAAGACAAGCAACTTATAAAAATATAATTTATTTAAAGCGCATAAAAAAAGCATCACTATACTCGTCATAATGGTGCTTTCCTATATTCCCTAAATAAGTTCCTGAGCCTGTCACAAAGTATTTTCTTAATTCATTCCAATGAATTTTTTAGAATTTAATGTATCAATTAACAATGAATTAGTGTTTATT
>DATEOV010000388.1:0-2260 GCA_035273645.1 Flavobacterium sp.
TAAGATAAAAGAGTAAAAAACGATAGTTCGTGAATACTTTTTTCTATTTTCAAATGTGCTGCGGGTTAAATACGGATTTATGATTAGTGCTGTTCCAATCGGATTTATTAATGGCAAAAGTGAACTAAAACCCAATAAGAAAAGTGGTAACAAGTATATAAACGTCATTATCTTAGTTTTTTATAAAAATACTGAAAAATTTTTATAAGCTCAAACTAAGCAAGTCTCAAAATCTTTTCCATCTTACGTCCTTTCGCCAATTCATCTACCAATTTGTCTAAATATCTCACCTGTTGTGTCAACTTGTTTTCTATTTCTTCCACTCGATAGCCACAAATTACACCAGTAATCAGGTGTGCATTAGGATTTATGGAAGCATTCTGAAAGAAGGTTTCAAAAGTGACTTTTTCTGCAATGAGTTCCTGCAGTTTCTTTTCGTTATAACCGGTTAGCCACTCGATTACCTGATTCAATTCTTCTTTTGTTCTATTTTTTCTCTCAACTTTTGCGATATAAAGCGGATATACCGATGCGAATGTCATTTTGGCCATTCGCTCATCGTGATGGCTTGTGTTGTTCATAGCTTATGCTTTTTATTTTGGGCTAATAAATATTTCATTGTTTGACAGCTTTAAAATTTAATAACTACTTTTTTAAGCGCTTAAGAATAAATGGCTCTCCAGGTGCTAATACTTTGATGCGTTCAGGATTAACAACTACATCATATAGTTTTTTTGGGTCTCCATTAAATGGTGAAAAATCTGGTGAATCTACAGAACCCCAATGACACAGTAGGAGCAGTGCATTAGGATATGCGTTTGCAATTTTCACTGCTCCTTCAAAAGTAAAATGCCACTCACTATCTGAGAAATCAAATAAAATTGCATCAGGAGCTTTCATTGTCAGATGTTCAGGCATGAGTCTGGAATCACCTGTAGCCCAAATACTGCCGTCTGGTGTGTCAAACCAAAAACCGCAAGCATCTTCATTTTTGAACCAACGTTTACTCATGCCAGGGTAGGCGTTTTGATAGGCATGGTCAGCAGGTGTCAATTTTACAGAAATGTTTTTTACTTTGAAAGTCTCTTCAATGTTGTGTCCAGCTGATTTCAGATTTAAGTTTTTCATTAAAGAATCAACATAAACTGTCGAATGATACTCATCTGTAACTTTTGATATTGCTACATTTGTTGGAACACTAAAATGGTCATTGTCAGCATGAGTTACAAAAACTGCATCTAAATGGGGAACGTCCTTAGCTAAAATTGGGAAATCAATTAGGAGAGGCATGTCAAAGCCTTCAAGTAATGGATCAACCATGAAAGTTGTACCACGACTATTAATTAAAAATCCCGCCATACCTAACCAGCGGAGCGTTGTTTCTTTTGATTTCCCGAAAGCTTCTTTACCAAAGGGTTGTGTTTTTGGCGCCTTAGCCTGATACTTTTTTTGTGTAGTCTTTGTACTGTCAGAATCCGTTTGAGCGGATGCATTCATTGAAAATAGTAAGAACACCAAAAATGTTGCCTTAATTAGAAGTAGTTTTTTCATTCTGTCTATTTTTTTGCTGTTGAAATTTTTGTCATGCCTATTATGTCAAACTATAATGGATTATTGATAAAATTACGACTAACGATGGGATTCTTGCGCTCGCAGGGATTGACTTTTATCTCAATTTGGTTTTTAACTTTTGATATTACATTCCTGGCCAATACAAAACATTGAATTTGTGGCCATCCGGATCAGCAAAGCCAAAAGTATAACCTTTTTCATAATCTTGTGGTTCTGCGAAGATGGTTCCGCCCGCCGATTTAACTTTTTCGACCCAATTATTTACTTCTTCCTTGCTGCTGGCAGAAAGCGAAAATATTACTTCGTTATCTTTAGGAATACCAATATTGCCGTTTACGTCTTTTTTTAATCTTTGTTCAATAAAGAAATTGATAACAAATTTGTTTTGTCCAAAGAAAAAACTGGTTCCTTCATCCATTTTTCCATTTGACTCAAAGCCTAATGCTGTGTAAAATTGGGTTGTTTTTTCAAGATCACTTGAGGCTAAGTTTGCCCATATAAATTTTGGTTTCATGACTTTTATTGTTAAAAAAAAATCTAGTTAAAGTTATGAAACTCTATTCAAACAATCAAAAGTTGTGGTTTTTTCAGTAGTATATTTTTTCTGGAGCGGGACGCTTGCGTTCGGGGGGATTAAATGAGATAATTGAAATTCCAGTTTAGTTCTTTTTTATTTTGCGTTTCGAAT
>DATEOV010000389.1:0-2140 GCA_035273645.1 Flavobacterium sp.
CTATAAAAATAGTTATCGATTTCCTTTTTGTAACCAAGACTTCTGGCTGCTTCCGCAAAAGCATCTCTTTGGCATCTGGATTTGGAAAATATTTTGATGAGGGATTTTTTAAAACCGTATTGATGCATTAAATCTTTGGCCATTTTATAATTCTGATACCTGCTGTAAGCATCCAATTGGGTGGTAAAAACCAAACTGGAAAAGTACAGTCCAAAAACTAAATGAAAATTAAAAGTGAAATCTTTGGCAGTCTCCAAAGCACTAAAATTGATATAACTTATGAATAAGCATCCCATACAGAAAGATTGTAACAAAAGAGTAGATTTGAGATAACTCACTGCTCTGTTTAAATAGATATCTGTTTTGGATATGGCATAGTTAGTATGTTGTGCTTTTATCATCGAATGCCAAAATTTAAGAAACAATTAATTCTGCCCTTAAATTATGAATTTTATCAATAGGATTTTATGAAAATGTAGCTTTTTATTTAATGTAAAATTCACGTTTTTGGCTTGAGGTAAAATATAGCCCTTTGATTATTAGCTTTTAATATGGATTTTAGCAGATTGTTGTTTTCTTTTTTAAATAATGGCAAAAATGCCAAATCTTTCTCTTTAGCCCCGATTACTTCACTGTACTTTTATTTTCATAGGAGTTCAGTGAACTTCGTTTGAAGTGAAAATCTCCCGATTTAGAAAAACAAGGCTTTTTTGCCGTAGTTTTTGTTTATCGGGAATTGTAACGGATTGCTTCGCCAGTTCGGCTTTCAGCCTCGTGTGCGGGACTATGCTGGTTGAAATGCAAATTTTTTCTGCTCCAAATTAATAAATCGAACTTAAATAAAATTTCTGTCGATTAATAATACAGTCTGAAGTCAAGCAACTTACAGAGTGAATAGTGTTTTTGATGTAATTCCTCAACAACTTCGATGACATCATCAAGTTCTTGGCATAGACTAAAAAAAGCTTTATCAATAGGACTACTACTTAAGTTCCCATAGGCCAAACCATATCCAGAAACAGCCTTGGCACCTGTAATATCCAAAAAATATTGTGCTTCTTCTGCACTTAAATCTAAAACTTTGGCATTGGAAAAATGCAAAATTTTACCTCTCATCTTTCCTTCAAAGATTTCGGCTATTTCTTCTAGGCTGTAGTAATAGTTGTTTAGGCAAATGTTGTTAGCCTCGCCTGGCATCACCAAGTAGATGATTTCATAATCCTTAAAATTGTGATCGTCATAGAGCAGTGCATTCAAACTGTCTTCCAGCCCTTCGATGGTATCACATGTTTTGTAAATACTCGTAATACCTTCCTCAAATGCCAGTCGCTCTAGATTTTTGACTACTTCTGTAATGGCACTCGTTTCTACATCGGCAACAGCTTCTAGACAGAAAATAAATTGGTCACGATTCATGAAATTGTGTCTTTGCAGTTGTTATTAATTCATACTTGGTGATTCCGGTATTTTTACCTTTATCTTATTTTTCTTGACTATTAGCAAATATATGGCAAAGCCACCTAAAACAACCAATAATGCAATTTGAAGTTCTCCCAAAGTCATATTCCCACTGTGCATTTCATTTGAACTTGCCAATTTCGATTTGCTCTCATTAATTTGGATTTGTGACAACAGTTCCAATGTTTGTAAAGCCTGGTTACTGGATTGGGTTACTTGTGACCAATTGTTGTTTTGTGACTGTATTTCAATAGCGGTGCAAGAAGCCAAAAATGACACAAAGCTTTTTTTCTCTTTGGGGGTCAAAACTGTTTCCAAATATAATTTATCAATATTATGAATGTGTTGCATAGCTGACGCAATCCCATCTTTTTTTTGGTTGTCATTGAGTTCTGCCTGTAAAGTCTTTGCTTTTATGAAATGAAGTTCATTTGCATATTGAAAGATATAGCGTGCCACAACCAAACGATCATTGTGGATTGCATTAATATTCTCGTTTGCTTTTTTGGAATTTCGCAAGGTGTTAAAATTACTCAATAAGATAATAACCATAACAATTAACAAAACAAATGCAGCTTTGGTTTTGTTACTGAATCTTTTTAGATCTTTCATCTTGATGTCTTTTTTGATTATGCAATATAGGCTATTGTCTTGGATTTATTTCAGTAACAGAAGTGATTTC
>DATEOV010000390.1:0-11255 GCA_035273645.1 Flavobacterium sp.
GAAGGACCTTTTCTTTCATATTGTAATATTGATCTTTGACTTGTGCAATAACTATATCTTCGCCAAATTGTTTGGCAAATTTTTTGTTGAATTTTTTAGTGATCTTGGCAATTAAGTCTTTGCGTTTTTCAAATTTTAATTTGTTATGGTCACGAATGATTAATTCTAATACAGTTTCTTCGATGCTTCCAGATAAATGATGCACATGGAAAAAACCTTCATAACCTTTAGTTTCTTGTGGGGTTTCGTCCTTAGGTAATTCGTTTATAAAATCATTGGCGATAAGCATGGAATTGATCATTTTCCCTTTGGCATAACCAGGGTGAACACTTTTTCCTTTGAAGATGATTTTGGCACCAGCTGCATTGAAATTTTCATATTCCAATTCGCCAACCTGGCTTCCGTCCATAGTATAAGCCCATTCTGCATCAAACTTTTCCACATCAAAATGATGAGCTCCACGACCTATTTCTTCATCAGGTGTAAATGCGATTCTGATTTTTCCGTGTTTGATTTCAGGATTGTTAATTAGGAATTCCATTGCGGTTACGATTTCGGTAATTCCCGCTTTGTCATCGGCTCCTAATAGTGTTGTTCCGTCAGTAGTGATAAGTGTTTGCCCTTTGTATTGCAATAAATCTTTGAAATAAGAAGGGGAGAGAATGATATTTTGATCGGCATTCAGGATAATATCTTTACCGTCATAATTAGGGATAATTTGAGGTTTTACATTGGCACCGGTAAAATCCGGTGTAGTGTCAAAATGTGAAATAAATCCAATTGTTGGTACTTCATGATCAACATTGCTAGGAAGTGTTGCCATAATATAAGCTTTGTCATCGATGGTGACATCTTGTAGTCCAATAGTTTTTAATTCTTCTACCAGTTTATTGGCTAGATCCCACTGTTTGGCTGTACTTGGTGTGGTATTTGAACTTGCGTCTGACTCGGTGTCTATAGTTACATAACTTACAAAGCGATCAATAATATTTTGCATGGTATTTGTTTTTGGACAAAGATAAACATTTTTAAAAAAGAGAATGTTGGTTTTAAATGGTCTTGTTGTGATGTGTTTAAATAAAAAAAATCCGTCGTAAAACGGATTTTTTTATCTAAAATTGGTTAAAAGTTAGGATTGGTTTGGTTTATTTTGAGGGGGTTGGTTTTATTTTGATGCTTTTTCTGCTGCTATTTTGGCATCGGCTGCTGCTTTTTTAGCAGCTTCAGCTTCAGCTTTTGCAATTTGTTCTTCCAATAGAGTAGATTTTTGCAATGCTAATTTTGCAGACTCGGCTAATTTTTGATCAGCTTCTTCTTTTTCTTTTTTTAGTTTTTCAACATCTTTATATAGCTTTTCTTGAGCATCTTTAGCTTTTTCGGCTTCTTTTTGGTAAGCGGCTATTTTTTCATTAGATAATTTTTCAGCTTCTTTGGCGGCTTTTGCATCAGCTTCTGCTTTCGCTTTAGAGGCTATAGCTTCTTCTTTAGCAGCTTTTGCATCAGCTTCCGCTTTTGCTTTAGCCTCGATAGCTGCTATTCTTGCTGCTTCTTTCGCTTCAGTTGTAGATTTTTTATCTGCTTCAGCTTTGGCTTTTGCGGCAATGGCTTCTTCTTTGGCTGCGGCTATTTTTGCTTCTTCGGCTGCTTTTTTATCAGCTTCGGCTTTTGCTTTAGCTGCTTTTTCTCCTGCTGCTTTTGCTTCGGCTGCTGCCTTTTTTTCTGCTTCAACTTTTGCTAAATATGCTTTTTCCTGATCTTTTAAATCTTGCATTTGCTTTTTAAAATCAATTGGAGCAGCTTCTGTTTTAGTAGTAATTGTTGAAGAATTTTCAGCACTTACAGTTTCATTTTTGGATTCTTGTGCAAAAAAACTTTGAGAAAATGTCAAAAGGACAATGATTAATGGTAATTTTAAATTCATGATTTTGTGGTGTTTGGTTAAATTTTGATTTGGTTTAGGAAAGACAAATATAACTTTTTTTTCATTTTTTTAACTTTTTGGGTGAAAAATATTTTGATTTTTTGTTAAAAGCTATTTTTGCAAATTTAAATGCGATATTAAGTAATTTATGAGAATTATTTAAAGGAAATGCTTTTGTAAAAAAAAATCTGCCAGTTACGGCAGATTTTTTGTAAAAAGAGATTTAAATTTAGTCTCCTTTTTTAGTATTTTCTTTATTTTTATCAGCATCCATCATTTCCATAAGTTTTAGACCTAATAATCCACTCATAGATCCGTCTGTACCATTGCTTCCAGAAATAAGGACATCTGGAATTACTTTGATTTTTCCTTTACCAATTTCTTCTGTGATTTTATATTTTGTAAAGTTATCATCACCCATTGCTGAAACTTGAAGTTGGTAAGCTTCGGCTGTTGATTTACCAATGGCCATAATTTTCTCGGCTTCAGCAAGACCAGTTTTAGAGATTCTTTCGGCTTCGGCACTAGCAGTAAGTTTGGTTGCTTCGGCTTGTGCACCAGCTCTTGCTTTTGTGGCTTCTGCTTCTGCATTGGCGCGCATTTTAGTAGCTTCTGCTTCAGCATTTACATTGAGTTTTAAACTCGTGGCATCTCCTTCCGCTTTTTTAACCGTGGCATCGGCAGTTCGTTGTGCGATCTCAACACTTTGTGAAGCTTTTACAATTTCCTTTTGCATATCTGCAATTGCGGTTTCTTTTTCCATCCCTTGACGTTGTTCTTGCGCCATTTTTTGAGTTTGGTAGGTTTTTTGCTCTTCCTCGGCAATTTTTCTATCAGTCAATGTTTTCATTAGTGATTCTGGGGGAACAATATCTCCAATTAAAGTGTCAACTGCATTCACATTGTATTCGTCCAAAACTACTTTGATGTGATTTTTAGCGGATTCTTGACGCTCTTTTCTGGTAGAAAGAAATGAAATCACGTCACTTTCTTGAGCCGAGTTTCTGAAGTAATTTCCAATGGTAGGTTCCAAAACTTGAGAAACTAAATTATTCATGCTTCCAAAACGGGCAATTACTTTCGGCGCTTCATTGGCGGGAACGTGGATGATTTGTGATACATCCAGATTGAAAGGGAAACCGTCTTTGGAACGAACCGTAATTGTTGAAAGGTTTTGGTCTAAGTTGTGAGATTCGCTTCTGGCGTCAGCCCAGTTTAATACCAAGTTTGTGGTTGGTACTGGTTCTAATTTTGTGGTGTATTTGTTAAGAGCGTATTTTCCTGGTCCGAAAGGTTCCATCCAAACACCTCGTTGCCCTTTTGATACTATGTTTCCGTGTTTAAAGGTATCTCCTGTCACATCTTGTCCGTCTTCACCAATATAAGAGATTACAACTCCAACATATCCAATTGGTACATCAGTCATAGGAGTTTGTTCTATTTGAACTGCCCATGAGTTTATATAATAGGAACCGGCAAGCATAACTTGTGGCTGCAAACCTCTATTTCCTCCATTTTTCAGGAATAGATCAAAATCCTGAAAGTTATTGTGGGCATCAACAAATTTACCGGCTATTTGTCCAATAGGGATTGGTTCTCCATCCATTGCGGTTACAATTCCAACCATATTTTCAGAAATGACTACTTGAGGAGATATGATTACTTCGAATAAATGAGTATTAATACGATAAGAACCAGTTGTAATAAAGGCTGATTGTCGTCCTTTTTGTCCTCCATTGTCAAGAAACATTGTTGCATCCTGGAAATTGTCAGAGGTTACTTTTTGGGCAAGAATTCGCCCTGTTGGAATTTCGGCACCGTCTTTACTCAATAGCAAACCGATGTTTCCTTCTGGAATTATTGTGAATGAAGCCATGTCTATGGCAAATTGCCAAGGCCACATTGCCCAATATAATCCTGGTGCAAGTGTTTTGGCCTGATATCCCGCTTCACCTTTGGTGGCAATTATTCGGCCATCTGGCAACGATTTTTCAGAACCAAAAAGGACGAATTTTTTGGTGACTAATCCGATTTTGTTTTCTGGAACGATAACCATTCCAAAGAATACACGTAAAACAAATTTGTAAAAAAGAACGGATAAAACAATTAAGAATATCCACCAGTTGGTAAGAAGAAATGACATAGTTAGTTAGGGTTTAGATTACAAACATAATTTATTTTTCTTGTAATCCGATTCTTGTTTGAAATTATTTTCTAACTTTTTGGGCATTAAAATTTGAATCCATTTCTTTGGTTTTTATCAAAATCAAATATGAGTTTAGATTATTGTTAAGTAGAATTTATTGTCTAATTTGCAGTTAATAAGGAATCGAAATATGGCATTATTTAATCGACTGAATTTAAAAGCAAAATCTCTAGTCAATACGGGATTTGGATCTAGTGCGTCCAGTTATGGCGGTCGTTTTATCAATAAGGATGGCTCTGCAAATGCTGTTAAAAAAGGCATTGGGTTACTAGATAGAATCAGTTGGTATCATACCATGTTGGATATGTCTTCCTGGAAATTCCTTTCGATTCTTTTATTGTTTTATATTACAATTAATTTTGTGTTTGCGTTGCTGTATTTTGGGATTGGGATTGAGCATCTCAACGGAATCCAAACGACCGATAATGCATTGGTGCAATTTGGGCAAGCTTATTTTTTTAGTGCCCAAACGTTTACTACAGTAGGGTATGGGCATATCAGTCCGACAGGTTTTTATACCAGTGCATTGTCTTCAGCCGAAGCGTTAATGGGATTGTTGAGTTTTGCGATTGCTACGGGTTTGTTTTTTGGAAGATTCAGCAAACCTTCCATTTTTTTGAAATTTTCACACCATGCTATCATTGCTCCTTTTAATGATGGGAAAGCATTAATGTTTAGGCTCGCTCCTTATAAAAACACCAATTACATTGATGCAGAAGTTAATGTAACTCTTGGAATGAAAATTGAGGAGAATGGAGTTATGACGAATAAGTTTTATACTTTGGATCTGGAGTACCAAAAGATAAATTCATTGGCTTTGAGTTGGACATTGGTACATCCGATAACTAATGAAAGTCCTTTGTATGGATTGGTGGCTTCGGATTATGAATCGATCTCGGGTGAAATTATTGTGATCATCAAAACATTTGATGATATGTTCAGCACTACGGTTGCAACTCGGACTTCTTATGTTTATGAAGAAGTGGTTTATGGAGCAAAATTTAAATCAATGTATTCACAAAGTGAAAATCATCAAAGTACCGTTCTCGATTTGGGATTGTTGAATACGTTTGATAAAGTAGCTATAGATTAGTTTGTAATTTTTCTTTTAAAATTCTTACCCCTTCAGAAGCTATATTCGGAATTACTTCGAGAGGATTTCTAAGATTAGGAATTTTTATGGGTTTTGGATCTATATAATAAATAGGAGTTTTTTTTGGAGTAAAGTCAATTAAACCTGCTGCTGGATAAACCTGTAATGAAGTGCCAATAACTGCAAAATAGTCGGCTTGTTCTGTTATTGCGATGGCTTCTTCAAGTGCTGGGACTTGCTCACCAAACCAAACGATATGTGGACGAAGTTGATTTCCTTGTTGATCAACATCGCCAAAATTCAAATCCTCCTGCCAATCCAAGATGTAGTTTTCGTTTTTGGAACTTCGTACTTTTAATAATTGTCCATGCAAATGGGTGATATTCGTACTACCGGCTCGTTCGTGTAAATCATCCACATTTTGAGTGATGATGAAAACGTCAAAATCATTTTCTAATTCAGCTAAGATTCGATGACCTAAATTAGGTTGTACCTCTTTTAATTGTTGGCGTCTTTGGTTGTAAAAATCAAGTACCAATGCTGGGTTTTTGTGCCAACCTTCTGGAGTGGCCACATCCATTACATTATGGCCTTCCCATAACCCATCACTATCGCGAAATGTTTTGATACCGCTTTCGGCACTAATTCCGGCTCCGGTAAGAACCACTAATTTCTTTTTCATCTATAAAACATTAGATTATAAAACTACTCATTTTTAGTATTTTTGCAAAAAAAATAACGCACAATGATTGATTTGGAGTACCTTAATTTCCTTGAAAATATTTTAACTGATAACAGGAAAGAAAATTTCTTGAGAGTATTAAAAACTAGGACAAAGCATTTTACAATAGCTGTTGAAGATGTTTTTCAGATGCATAATGCTAGTGCGGTAATGCGCAGCTGCGAGGTTTTTGGTATTCAGGAATTGCATGTCATTGAGGAACGTTACGGCAAAAGAATCGATAAGGAAATAGCGATGGGCGCCCAAAAATGGGTAGATATTTCGACTTACGACAGTGTTACGAATTGTATCGATACTTTAAAAAATCAGGGGTACCAAATCATAGCGACTACACCACATGAGAATGACTGTCTGTTGGAGGATTTTGACATTTCGAAACCAAGTGCCTTATTTTTTGGTACTGAAAGAGATGGATTATCCGAAGAGATTCTTAACAGCGCGGATGGTTTTCTTAAAATTCCGATGGTGGGTTTTACGGAGAGTTTGAATATCTCGGTTTCGGCGGCGATTATTATTCAGAATCTAACGAATCGTTTGCGTAATTCAGATGTCGCTTGGGAATTGACTGAAGAAGAGATTTTGGAGAAGAGATTGGATTGGGCTAAGAAATCTATCAAAGATATTAAGAGGATTGAAGCGAGATATTACGAGGAGAATACTAAAATATAAATTTCAAAACTCAAAGTTCTGTTTTAGTTAGAAGTATGTTTTAGTATTACCATTGAAATTTTAAGACTGAAATTGTCAGTTTTATTTGTATTTTCGTGTAAGGAAAAATACTAGTGACAAAGTTTTTGATTTCACCAAATTTTATTAAAATCGATTGATAAAATATTTAAAATATCTGATTTCTCTTTTTCTGGTTTTTGGTCAGATGGTTAATGATTGTGCTTTATATTCTCAATCAAATTCAGTAGATTATTATCAATTCTCGAATGTAATACTCAGCAGCGAATCAATAAATAAAGATTCTGAATTATATGTCTTCGGTCAGGTTAATTCACCTAAAAGGACTTCATTTCCAATTTTATTTGCTTGTCTCGAATTTCAAGATATTTATAGTTTTCAAATTCGAGTTCTTTTAAAAACAAGAACATTACTTTACCAAGAAGTAAGTTCAATTACAGATCAATCCATCTTTATAAATGAGATGATTACTTCTAGAAATTCATATAAAAGTTTATACATAGCCTAGAAAACTAATTTTCTAGATATTTATGCAATTCAATGCATAAGATGATAAAACAAATGTATAATCATTTATCATTTACAAAATGTATAAACATAATAATAAAACTCGTTTGGAGAAATCTAAACGACCTATTCTTTGGGCAAAAAGAAAATTAATTCTAATTATTACTGCTTTTATGGTCGGAATGTCAAACGGGTTAAGTGAGGGAGATAAGATGATTAATGGTAATCAAAATCATACGGAGCAACAACACAAAAAAGATTGATTTTGGATGTCTTTAAATATGTTTAGCAATACCACATGAGAAAAATATTTTCTACTAAAGTTTTTGGTTTTCGAGTGCGTGAGGGATTACTTCACTATACATTTATTTTTTATAGGAGTTCAGTGAATTTCATTTGAAGCTAGCTACCGAAGTAGCGCGGATAGCCCGACAGCATAAAGAAAAGGGACCGACTAATCGTTGCGATGAGTTGGTCCCTTTTCTTTATGGTGGCACGCCCAAATACTTTTTGGACTCTACTTGTTATTTTTTCTTCAAGATTTTGTACTGTTCATAACAGCCGCTTATGGCGTCCATGATTTGAAGGTCATTGGCGGATTTGATAAAAGCTTCGGAGTAACTGCAACGAGTCAATATCTCGGCAATTTCATCTTGGGAAACACCAAGAAGTAATGAAATAGTTTCTCTGTCGTATTTGGTTTCCAAAAGGTTTCTTACCGTGTCATCCTTTCGCATTTCCCTGAGCTTTTTGAGCTGCTGGGGCCTTTTTCCGAAGAAATTATAAAGCATATCGGCGGGGTTAAATAAGGATCCCAATACTTTTCCGAATGCTTCGGGTGCGTATTGTCCAGCTTCGTAACCTTGACCTAAGCCAGAAATACTATAGCGGTAATCTTCTTTTATAGGGATTAATTTGGAATCGATTTCAAGATAGCCAGTTAAGTAATATGGGCTTATCACAACTTCGTGTAGCGGAATTGCTTTTTGGGTAAGTTGGATGGTTGTTTTTTTGTTTTTGATCCAGTCATTGGTAACTCGAACACGTAATGATTCATAACCTAGTAGGGTTATGTGCAAGGTGTCACTTTGGGTAACAGCCAATTCAAAATAACCTTTGTTGTCTGTGGTGGTTCCTGTAACTTGATTGATATTGATGATGTTCACATTGGCTAAAGGGGTACCGGTGTTGTCGCTGATAATAGTACCAGAGATTTTTGTGGGGATGTCAGTGGTTTGTGCTACTGAATTTATGGAGGCAACTAAAAATAAAAAAAGTACAATATATTTCATAAACTGATTTAAAGCTTTAAAAGTAGTAAAACGGGATTAAATATTTTGTTGTTCCCTTATAATTATAAGAAAATTAACAAACTGCAAACATTGTTAGGCTTAATAAGTTTTTTTTAATGAGCTTTTTGTAAGTCGATGTACAGTAAAAAAAAATCTCCCGAATGTTCGGGAGATTTATATTAGAATTACTAATTGTATTAGTCTCTTCTTGGTCTTCTTGGTCTTGGTGAATCACCAAAGCTTTCAGAACGTCTTGGAGCTCTATCTGAAGATCCTTCTCTCGAAGCTCTGTCAGATGAAAAGCCACCTTCTCTTCTTGGAGCAGATGAACTTCTTGGTCCGAAACCACCTTCTCTAGGAGCAGAACCTCTGTCGCTTCTAAATCCGCCTGATCCTTCTCTTCTTGGAGCAAAACTTCCTTCTCTTCTTGGAGCAGAACTTCTTCCACCACCAAATCCACCACCAGAATTTCTTCCGTTATGGTCACGTCTTCCACCACCGTCATTTTTAGAGATTTCAACATTGATACGACGTCCTTCTAATTGTACGTTGTTCAATATTTCCATTACTTTGTCAGTATGTTCTGGATCTGTGTTGAAGAAAGAGAAACCTTCTTTTACGTCTACTTTGAATACATCGTCACGACCTAAGTCTAATGTTTCTTTCAAGTAATCTTTTAATGACATCCAATCGAAATTGTCTCTTGAACCGATGTTTACAAAATATCTTGTAGCACCACCATTGTTATTTTCTCTTGGAGCTCCGTCTCTATCGTCACGGTCACGTCTTTCAGAACCAGAAGATTGATTAGAGATGTCTCTGTTTTTCTTGTAGTATGCAATAAAACGGTTAAATTCTACTGATACCATTTTCTTGATCAATTCTTCTTTTGATAAACCTTCTAATACATTATTGATAGCTGGTAAGTAGTTGTCAATTTCGTGATCAACTTCAGTATCTTTAATTTTATTAGCTAAGTGCAATAATTGGATTTCGCAGATTTCAATTCCAGAAGGGATCGTTTTTTCTTCGAATTTTTGTTTGATGATTCTTTCGATAGAAGAAATCTTGCGTAATTCACTTTTAGTAACAATTACGATAGATGTACCTAACTTACCAGCACGACCAGTACGACCTGAACGGTGATTGTAAGTTTCGATTTCGTCAGGTAATTGATAGTTTACTACGTGAGTTACATTATCAACGTCAATTCCACGAGCCGCAACGTCAGTCGCAACAAGCATTTGGATTTGTCTTCCTCTAAAAGATTTCATTACACCATCACGTTGCGCTTGAGATAAATCTCCGTGCAATGCAGCAGCGCTGTATCCGTCTTCGATTAGTTTTTCGGCAACAGCTTGAGTGTCACGTTTTGTTCTACAGAAAACTACTGAGAAAATGTCTGGATTAGCATCAGCTAATCTTTTCAAAGCTTCGTAACGGTCACGAGCATTTACTAAGTAAAATTCGTGTGATACAGTAGCTGAACCAGAGTTTTTGGTTCCTACTGTAATTTCAATAGGTTCAGTCATGAATTGTTTTCCAATTCTTGCTACTTCAGCAGGCATAGTTGCAGAAAACAACCATGTGCTTTTTTCGTCAGGCGTAGTAGAAAGGATGTTTACGATATCTTCGTAGAAACCCATGTTCAACATTTCGTCTGCTTCGTCAAGGATGCAATAGTTAATCTGAGAGATGTTTACCAATCCTCTGTTAATCATATCTTGCATTCTACCTGGAGTCGCTACTATAATTTGTGCGCCTCTTTTAATGTCTCTCGCTTGTTCTGTAATGCTAGCCCCACCGTAAACTGCTACTACATTAATACCTTTTTCGTATTTAGAGTAGTTTTTAAGTTCGTTGGTAATCTGCAAACACAATTCACGTGTTGGAGATAAAATCAATGCTTGCGTATTTCTGTTGTTGGCATCAATTTTCTGAATAACTGGAAAACCAAATGCTGCCGTTTTCCCTGTCCCTGTCTGAGCCAACGCAACTAAATCTGTGTCTTTTTCCAATAATAGGGGAATCGCTTTCTCCTGTACTTCGGTCGGATTCTCAAATCCTAGATCTAAAATCGCCTTCAGTAACGATTCACTCAATCCTAATTGTTCAAATTTATTCATATATATTTTTAAAATAGGGTGCAAAATTACTCTTTATAATCCATATAAACTAATGCTATTTTAAGAATTAGGTTTTTATTAGCTTTTGATAATCAGATTATTATGTTTTTAAATTAACTTTTCAAAAATTTAAATTGCTTTTCGGCTGTGAAATTATGTCGCGATTGAAGAGTTTTTGTTAAAAAATATATCTTAAAAACTGTTTTTAAGTTGTATAGAATTTAAATGAAAATGAATTTGAGTCGTTGGAAATGTATTTTACTCGTTTTTTGGGCAGTTTTGTCTTTATTTTATCATTTATTTAAGAATGATATTTGCAAATTGCTCCGAAGTTTCAATATTGATTTATTAATTTTGCCAAATAAATTATTTGATTATGCAAACAGCCTCTTTTTCGGGTTTTATAGAAATGATATTTTTCATGATAGCTTTCTATTATATTTTTAAATTTTTGGCTCGATTGTTTTTGCCTCTATTAGTAAAAAAGGTAGTGGAAAAAGCGGGACAAAATTTTCAAGAACAGCAACAACGTGCTCAACAAACGACTTGGAAGAAAACATCCAACAATGATGAAATTATAATCGATACTGCCAATAGTAAAAATCCGCGCGAAACTAAAAAAGTTGGGGATTACGTAGATTATGAAGAGATAGATTAGTCTCTTAGTTTTCAAAGGAGAAA
>DATEOV010000391.1:0-2286 GCA_035273645.1 Flavobacterium sp.
CTAGTAAAACGTTGTATTTATGGAATTTCCATTTTAAGTTTAGCAAGTATGAATGTACAGTGTAAAGGAGAGAAAAAAACAGAGGCTGGAGAAGAAACTGCCTTGGAAGCTAACGCTACAGATTCAGTATCTATAGCAAAAACGGTTTATGGTAAAACCGAAAAAGGGGTTCAAATCGACCAATATACTTTGAAAAACCAAAAAGGTATGGAAGTAAATATCATCACTTATGGTGGTATTATTTCGTCCCTAAAAGTGCCTAATAAAGCAGGTAAATCTGAAGAGGTAGTTATTGGTTTTAATTCATTGGAGCAATACCAAAAAGCCAATCCGTATTTTGGCGCGCTGATTGGAAGATTTGGGAACAGAATTGCAAAAGGTAAATTTACTTTGGATGGAAAACAATATTCATTGGCTATTAACAATGAACCAAATGCTTTACACGGAGGACCAGAAGGTTTCCACAGAGTGGTTTGGACCGCTGAAGAAGCCAAAGGTGGCGACTCTGCTTCTTTAAAATTGAAGTATGTAGCCAAAGACATGGAAGAAGGTTATCCAGGAAACTTAACGGTTTTTGTTACTTACACGCTGAACAAAGACAATGCTTTGGACGTGCAGTATGAAGCGACTACCGATAAGAAAACGGTTGTGAACTTAACGCAACACTCGTATTTCAATCTGTCATCTGATTTCTCTAAACCAATTTTGGACCATGAAATCACTATTGATGCAGACAAATTAGTTCCTGTAGACGCAACACTTATCCCAACAGGTCAATTGACAGATGTAACCAATACTCCATTCGATTTCAGAAAACCGAAAGCGGTTGGAAAAGAAATTGGTGCCAGTGACGATCAGTTGAAAAAAGGATTGGGTTACGACCACTGCTGGGTATTGAACAACCAAGACAAAGGAGATCGTTTAGTAGCTTCAGCTTATCATGCAGGAAGTGGAAGGCTATTGGAAGTATATACCGACCAACCTGGAATCCAATTCTACTCAGGCAATTTCCTTGATGGAACTTTACCAATGAGAAACGGCGGAACATACGCTCACAGAACTGGTTTTTGCTTGGAAACACAACATTATCCAGATTCACCAAATCAAAAAGATTTCCCAACGACTGTCTTAAGTCCTGGAGAAAACTATAAAACAAAAACAACTTTTAAATTTTCGGTTAAGTAATTTAAAACACTAGTACCATATAATTTGGTTATTTGTTGGATATCTAGTTTAGAAACTGACACTTGTTGGTTTAAAGTTCCTCGGGAGGTCATACTTCCGAGGTTTTTTGTTTATAAATGAAATACAAACTTTTCAGGCCTTTAAAATAGTTTATTCGATGTCGTTTTACTTTCAATTATTTTTTGGGAAAACTGTATCTGCAAGAGCAATTCAACAAAATTCGAACATAAAATTTTGACATTAATTATACATATTCGTATTAAAAAACAACAAAAAAACAAATTATTTTTAACAAAAATACTAGACATGATTAACGGTATGCGTTTGTAATGTTTTATAAATTTATGCTAGTAGGTTTCCATTCAAAAATTTAACTCCAAATCTCTTTTAAAAAGCTATTTAGAAATTAATATATAAATCGCAATCAATTAAAAGGGGAAGAAAATCATATACCTTAAAAGAATTTATTTTAATATTTAAATACATCAATTTAAAATTAATTTAAAATTAAATATTATGAAATACTACATTATTACCTTGATGTCTTTAGGCTGCATTACTTTATCTTATTCCCAACACAATAAAACTAATGATATTGATGCAAATACTCTTAAAATGACAGAATTACCGGAAGTGGTTATCAAAAGTGCAGGGGAAGATTTTTCAAAGTATCTACCCGACAATAACCCCGACATGACAGTTGTGGGGCTTCAACAAAAATTCATTGCCTATGATCTCGGAAAAGACTATTTGGGAGCTGAATCTTATTTATTGACGCTAGAAATACAGAACGGCTCTTTAGCAGCAACTTATGATGGTAAAGGAAAATTACTAGGAGTTGTTGAAAACTATAAAAACGTCAAACTTCCGAGTGCAGTTATATACTCCGTTTGCAAAAAATATCCCGGATGGTCAATTGTCAATGATAAATTTCTATACACTCAAGAAGATGGTGATGTTATCAAAAAACAGTACCATATTCAAATTAAAAAAGATAATGAGACCCGTAAATTAGTGGTTCATCCCAATGGTGATATTATCAAAGAAACATAATCCTATTTTTTTATTGTCTTATAATAATTTTGTCAAGTCCTGAAAAAA
>DATEOV010000392.1:0-4696 GCA_035273645.1 Flavobacterium sp.
CCCGGCACAAATGCTTTTAATGGACGATCAGAACTCATTCCGCCAAGATATTCGTCAGAGTTCATGAATTCATAAACGCTTAATCCCAATTCAATTTCATAAACACCAGGATTTTTAATATGTCCTGAAGCAGAGATTAATTTGGTTCCAGTAGATCTACCGATACCGATTTTAGCATAATCTGCCCCCGAATTATTTACAATCCATGGCACAGTTGCGATAGTTTCTACGTTATTTACGACAGTTGGATTAGCCCAAAGTCCAGAAACTGCTGGGAATGGTGGTTTGATGCGAGGATTACCTCTTTTTCCTTCTAATGATTCGATTAGCGCGGTTTCTTCTCCACAAATGTAAGCTCCACCACCGATTTGTACATATAAATCCAAATCATAACCAGTTCCTAATATATTTTTTCCTAACCAGCCAGCTGCTTTTGCTTCGGCGATGGCACGTTCTAGAATTTTGTAAACCCACATATATTCTCCACGAATGTAGATATACGAAAGGTTAGCACCTAAAGCATAACTGGAAGTAATCATTCCCTCAATTAATAAGTGAGGAATGTATTCCATCAAATAGCGGTCTTTGAAAGTTCCAGGTTCAGACTCATCAGCATTACAAACCAAATGTCTTGGTTTTCCTGATTTTTTGTCAATAAAACTCCATTTCATTCCTGCAGGGAATCCTGCACCACCACGGCCACGCAATCCAGAAGTTTTAACTTCTTCAACTACTTCATCAGGGGTTAAGGTTTTTAGAGCCTTTTCTACAGAAGCATAACCGCCGTTTTGACGATACACTTCGTAGGTTTTGATTCCTGGAATATTGATTTTATCTAATAATATTTTTTGTGACATATTATTTATCGTGTAATATTATTTTATCGTCTTTACAATCAGCTATTAACTGATCGATTTTTTCTTTATTCAAATGTTCTTTGTAAAAATCACCCAATTGCATCATTGGAGCATATCCGCAAGCACCCAAACATTCAACTCCTCTTACTTCAAAAAGACCGTCAGCTGTAGGTTCTCCCACTTGAACGCCTAATTTTTCACAGGTATAATCCATTAAATCCTCAACACCGTTTAAACAACAAGGTGAAGTTTGGCAGAATTCAAACATGTATTTGCCAATTGGTCTTTGATTATACATGGTGTAAAAAGTAACTACTTCATACACTTCGATAGGTTTGATATGTAGAATTTCGGCAACTTTATCTTGTAATTCAATACTCAACCAATTGTCATGAGCGTCTTGAACTTCGTGTAAGACGGGAAGTAAAGCTGATTTTCTTTTGTCTTCAGGATAATGACCAATTAATTCATTGATGCGGGACATCAATGCTTCGGTCATGTTTATTTCTTGTTTGTAATGTGTTCTTTCCATCCTAATATTTTAGATTTTAGATTTTAGATTTAGATTTTTCAATCTGCATTCTCAAATCTGTATTCTGCAATCTTTTTTATGCGTCTAATTCTCCAGCAATAACATTTAAACTTGATAAAATAACAATGGCATCAGATAACATTGAACCTTTAATCATGTCTGGATAGGCTTGATAATAAATAAAACAAGGTCTTCTGAAGTGTAATCTATACGGAGTTCTGCTTCCGTCTGTAACCAAATAGAAACCTAATTCTCCATTTGCTCCTTCTACAGGATGATAAATTTCGGCAACTGGAACAGGAACTTCACCCATTACAATTTTGAAATGGTATATCAAAGATTCCATATTGGTGTAAACATCTTCTTTTGGAGGAAGGTAATATTCAGGAACTTCCGCATGGTATTCATTTCCTTCTGGCATTTTATCTAATGCTTGACGGATAATGCTTAAACTTTCCCAAACTTCTGCATTACGAACGCAAAAACGATCGTAAGTATCTCCTGATTTTCCTACTGGAACAATGAAGTCAAAATCTTCGTATGAACTGTAAGGTTGAGCTACACGAACATCATAATCAATTCCGGCAGCTCGTAAATTTGGACCTGTAAATCCGTAAGCCATTGCTTTTTCAGCAGTGATTGATCCAACATTTACAGTTCTGTCGATAAATATTCTATTTCTTTCAAATAAGTTTTCAAATTCTTTCCAAGCAACTGGGAAATCTCTTAAAAAGTCATCTAGTTTTCTAAACGCTTCTGGTGACCAATCTCTTTCGAAACCACCGATTCTTCCCATGTTGGTAGTAAGACGCGCTCCACAAATTTCTTCGTAGATTTCGTATACTTTTTCTCTAAATTGGAAAACATAAAGGAAACCAGTATAAGCTCCAGTATCTACTCCAAGAATTGAATTACAGATTAAATGGTCCGTAATACGAGCCAATTCCATTACAATAACTCTTAAATAATCAACTCTTTTAGGAACTTTGATATCCAGAAGTTTTTCAAGTGTCATCCACCATCCCATATTATTGATAGGTGATGAACAATAGTTCATTCTGTCAGTAAGTGGGGTGATTTGGTAAAAAGGACGATTTTCGGCAATTTTTTCAAAAGCTCTGTGAATGTAGCCAATGGTTGGTTCGGCATCAAGGATTTTTTCACCATCCATCAACAAGATATTTTGAAAAATACCATGCGTAGCTGGGTGTGTAGGACCTAAATTCAGAATAGAAAGCTCGCTTCCGTCTTCATTGTGTCTCTCTTTGATTATTTTAGCATAGCGATGCTCTGGTGGTAATAATAGTTCTGACATTTATCTAATGTGAAAAATTATATTTATTTTTTTAGCTCTTGGTTGATTGTTGTTCTTCCAAAATACCTGTCGTCTTTATCTGTTCTTCCACTGTCTTCCATTGGAAATTCTTTACGCATAGGGAACGAAATCATCTCGTCCATATTCAAAATACGTTTCAACTGCGGGTGACCGATGAAATTGATTCCGAAGAAATCATAAGTTTCTCTTTCCATCCAATTGGCACACAAAAAGATATTCGAAATACTTTTTATTTCCGGATTAGAACCGTTTATGAAAGCTTTAATTCGGATGCGTTTGTTTTCGTACCAGTTGTGTAAATGATAAACTACTGCAAATTGACTGTTTTCTTCATTGTCTGGATAATGTACAGCGCATAAATCAGTCAAAAAGTTAAAACGTAAAACGGGATCATTTTTCAAAAAAAGTACTACAGCTGTAATGATATCTGAATCAGCTTCAAATGCAAAAATGTCTTTATCTTGATTGAATCCTAAAACCTTTGAACCAAAAGTTTCTACTAATTTATCTTGAATTTCTGTTGTTTCTAAAGCCATTTTACTTATTGAATGTTATAAGATGCCAATAATTCTTGGTACTCTGGTGAACTTCTTCTTCTTACAGATTCGTTTTTTACTAAGTCTTGTAACCTCATAACACCATCCACAATTTGTTCTGGACGCGGTGGGCAACCCGGAACATATACATCAACAGGAATTACTTTGTCAATTCCTTGCAATACTGAGTAAGTATCGAAAATTCCTCCTGAACAAGCACAAGCACCAACGGAGATTACCCATCTAGGTTCTGCCATTTGTTCGTAAACTTGACGTAAAATTGGAGCCATTTTTTTGGAGATTGTTCCCATTACTAATAGCATATCGGCCTGACGAGGTGAAAAACTCACTCTTTCGGAGCCAAAACGAGCTAAATCATAATGTGAAGCCATTGTGGCCATAAACTCGATTCCACAACAAGAAGTTGCAAAAGGTAAAGGCCAAAGCGAATTGGCACGTGCTAATCCAACAACGTCATTTAGTTTTGTAGCAAAGAACCCTTCACCAACAACACCTTCTGGAGGGGCTACCATATTTATTTTTGAATCGCTCATTTTATTTTTTTTATTTTGAATGTTGAATTTTAAATATTACAATTAATTTATAATTCAACATTTATAATTTAAAATATTTTTATTCCCACTCTAAAGCTTTCTTCTTGATGATATAGAAAAAACCAACCAAAAGAAGCATCATAAAGATAATCATTTTTATCATTCCTTCAATGCCTAACTCTTTGAAGTTCACTGCCCAAGGATAGAGAAATATCACCTCGACATCAAAAAGAACAAACAAAATAGCAACTAAGAAATATTTTACCGAAAATGGGATTCTTGCATTTCCTACAGATTCAATACCACATTCGAAGTTTTTGTCTTTATTTTCCGATGATCTTTTTGGTCCAAGCTTGCCTGAAATTATGATGATAGCTATGACAAATCCTACAGCCAAAACAAGCTGCATGAAGACAGGGATATAGTTTAATTGTTCAGATTGCATAATTGTCAATTTTTGCTTTAAATTAAGCCACAAAGATAGCTTTAGTGTAATTAAAACACAAGTTTTGCAATGAATTTAGTGAGGACATTAACTTAATATATTCCTAATTTTTAATGATTATAAATAAAGGCAATAACGGCTGTTTTTTGGGATAGGCACAAAAAAAAACGTTCCGAAACTAATCGGAACGTTTTTTAGACGCTTTTTGCAAAAAATATCTAACTATTTTTATGCTTAAAGAACTGCAACTTTAGCAGCAACTTTACCTTTTCTTCCTTCTTCTTCTTCATAGCTTACTCTGTCACCTTCGCGTAATTCTTCCGCGTTGATTCCTGATGCATGAACAAAAATGTCTTTTCCTGTTTCTTCGTCTGTAATGAATCCGTAACCTTTAGATTCATTGAAAAATTTAACTGTACCTGTACGCATTGTAATA
>DATEOV010000393.1:0-6872 GCA_035273645.1 Flavobacterium sp.
TTTCGGCCAATATTGAAAATATGAAAACCTTGATTATGCACCCAGCCAGTATACGATGTCAGCAGATGTCAGCAGCAAAGAAGGTCGTCAAGGGAATAAACAAAGATTTTATTCGACTCTCGGGAAGATCGGAAGATCGGAAGATTTTAAAAGTCTTTACCGAATTACAAGCATAAAATGCACAATTGATTTTTTAGAAAACGAAACTCATTGTGCTATAAATAAAACTAAAATATAAGCCATAAAAGCAAACATCAATTACAAAAATAAAGTATCATGAAAACTATAACATATATCACAAACAGAGTAGAGTTACTAAAAAAAGGAATATTAAAAGCAATAAAAGGAGAACCTTTTAACCCGATGAAAGAGTTAGACCACACAAGATTTCATGTAGATGAGAATTTCGATTTGAAAGCAAGAAAAGGCAAGAGTTCTTTATTGTTTCATATGTATTCAAAAGAAAACGAAACTCTTTTTATTTGAGAGTTATATGATGAGTACCTCAAGAAATGTGTAGGTAAAAATTATTTGCCATGAAATGCACGGATAAAAACACGGAATCCCTTTTTTAATAGAAAAGGAATTCGTGAGAATTAGTGCATTTCATGGCAATTTTTTAGGTGATGATCAATCATAGTTTCAAAGATGAGTTGAATAATAATTTGGTTGTTTCATAAAATTGTAGTTAATTTGCACCTTTAAGTTCAGAAACGTATTGAAATGTTATAAAGAAAGGCAGAGGGATTAGACCCGATGAAGCCTTAGCAACCCTTCGATTTATCGAAGAAGGTGCTGCATTCTACCACGCCCAACGTGGAAAGATAACACTAAGAATTCAACTAGTTTTTCTAGCTTTCTTCATAATATTTCCAGGTACAAATCAAAAAATAAAAAAAGATTTGAAATTGGAAAATAAACCAACCACAATTACAATACAAAATTTCACTACCGAAAGTGGTGCTTTTTATGCTACGATTAATTTGAGTTATAATCTTTTTGGTCCGGAATTGCATACAGCACCTATTGTTTTGGTCAATCATGCATTAACTGGGAATTCACAAGTTGTGGGTTTAAAGGGATGGTGGAATGTACTTATTGGCGAAAAAAGAACAATAGATACCAATAAATACACTATACTAGCTTTTAATGTTCCGGGAAATGGTTTTGATGATACCATTATTGAAAACTATTTGGATTTTACGGCCAGAGATGTGGCTAGACTTTTTATAGAAGGATTAAAATCACTTCAAATTAATCAATTGTTCGCCATTATTGGAGGGTCTGTAGGTGGCGGAATTGCTTGGGAAATTGCTGCATTGGCACCTCAAATAACAAAACACTTAATTCCGATTGCAACCGACTGGAAATCGACAGATTGGTTAATTGCCAATTGTTTTTTACAGGAGCAAATTTTAAATAATTCGGCTAAGCCAATAGAAGACGCTCGTATTCACGCGATGCTATGCTATAGAACGCCAGAATCTTTTAAGGCAAAATTTGACCGAACTACCAATGAGGAATTGGCCATTTTTAATATCGAAAGTTGGTTGAATCATCACGGAAAGAAATTGCAAAAACGTTTTCAGCTTTCGGCGTATAAGCTGATGAATCAATTGCTGAAAACAATAGATATTTCCAGAAATAGAGAATCTTTTCTTGCCGTAGCGGCTCAAATAGAAGCTGATATCCATATCATTGGAATCAATTCGGATTTGTTTTTTACGGTAAATGAAAATAAAGAGACATACGAAACATTGAAAAAGCACAAAAGGAATGTAACGTTTCAAGAGATTGATTCCATTCACGGACACGATGCTTTCTTGATTGAATATAAACAATTAGACAATTTGCTTAAAGGAGTTTTTTAAGCTAGAAAATATATCAAGATGAAAATATTAAAATTTGGAGGAAAGTCTTTGTCAAATGGAGACGGAATCAATAAGGTGGTGGCAATTATTGCTGGGAAAGTGAATAATGGAGAACAGATTGCAGTTGTAGTTTCGGCACGTGGAAATGCTACGGACGAACTGGAAGAGATATTGGCTCTGGCTTCTAAAAATGGTAATTATAAACCGCTTTTTGAAGACTTTAAAAGCTACCAACAAGACGTTTATAACGATGTTGATTTGTCTGAAGAGTTCAATAAACTGGAAAAACTTTTTGAAGGAGTTAGCTTGATTGGCGATTATAGCGTGAAAATTAAAGACGAAGTACTCTCTAAAGGAGAGTTGATTTCGGCTAAATTGCTTACTGCTATTTTAGTTAAAAACGGAATAAAAGCTAATTTTTCCGACACGAGAGAATTGATAAAAACGGACTCGAATTACGGTGATGCACAACCGGTTGAACAACTTTCGAAGAAAAATGTAGTGGCTTATTTTAAGGAGCATAATGGAACAACGGTGAATGTTGTTACTGGTTTTATTGGTTCCAACAGTAAAAACGAAGCAACTACTCTTGGAAGAAACGGTAGTAATTATACAGCTTCGTTGCTGGCAAATTACCTTGACGCGACGGAACTTCAAAATTATACTCATGTTGACGGAATTTATACCGCTAATCCTGATTTGGTTTTGGATGCCAAAAAAATAGACCATTTGACTTTTAACGAAGCGAATGAGTTGGCCAATTTTGGTGCGACAATTTTGCACGCGAAGACTATTATTCCTTTGTTGGAAAAAAATATTCCACTTCGAATTTTGAACACTTTCAATCACGAAAATCAAGGAACGTTAATTACTTCAAATGCAAATAAAGAAGGAATTAAAACACTTTCGGTTCTGGAAAATGTGGCTTTGGTGAATTTGGAAGGAAGAGGATTGCTAGGAAAAACGGGTGTTGATGCCCGTATTTTCAAAGTTATGGGTGATAACGAAATTAGCGTTAGTATCATTTCGCAAGGTTCATCCGAAAGAGGAATTGGAATTGTGGTTGATGCCGATAAAGCGACTCGCGCGATGATTGAACTCGAACGAGAATTTGAAAGCGACTTTTACTCGAAAGATGTCAATAAAATAACGGTTACGGACAATGTTTCAGTGATTTCGATTATCGGACAAGATTTGAGTACGTTTCATAAACCTTACACAGCTTTAATCAAAAATAAAATTGTTCCTATCCTTTTCAACAACACGGTTACGGGTAAAAACGTGAGTTTGGTGGTTAGAAAATCAGAGTTGAATAAAGCTTTGAATGTAATTCACGGAGAGATTTTTGGGGTTTCCAAAAAAATCAATATTGCAATTTTTGGTCACGGATTGGTAGGAGGAACGTTGATTAACCAAATTTTGGAATCGGCCGGAGCTATAGAAAAACGTAAAGGAATCAAACTGAATGTTTTTGCAATTGCCAATTCTAAAAGCGTGCTTTTAAATAAAGAAGGGGTTTCTCCAAACTGGAGAAATGAAATTCAAACAAACGGAACTTCTTATACTATTGACGATGTTATTGCTTATGCAAATGAGAATCATTTGGAGAATTTGATTGCCATTGACAACTCTGCATCAGCTGTTTTTGTTGAAAATTATATCAAATTAGCTGAGAATAGTTTCGACTTGATTTCGTCAAATAAAGTAGCGAATACGTTGAGTTACTCATTTTACAAAGAGTTGAGACAAGTATTGGAAGACAATCAAAAAACGTACCTTTATGAGACGAATGTTGGTGCTGGTTTACCATTGATTGATACGATTAAATTATTGCACCTTTCGGGTGAAAATATTACCAAGATAAAAGGAGTTTTCTCAGGAACATTAAGTTATTTGTTCAATAATTTCTCTGCTAAAGATGCTCCGTTCAGTGAAATATTAAAAGAAGCTATCGATAACGGTTACACCGAACCAGATCCAAGAGAAGACCTTTGTGGAAATGACGTGGGTAGAAAATTATTGATTTTGGCGAGAGAATTAGACTTGCAAAATGAATTTGAAGAGATTTCGATTCAGAACTTAATTCCGGAGCATTTACGTGAAGGTGATGTTTCTGATTTCTTAAATAAATTGTCAGAGTTTGATCCGATTTATGCTAAAATTAAAGCAGATCAAGAACCGAATCATGTGTTGCGATACATCGGGGAATTATCTGGTGATTTGCAAAATGATAAAGGAAATCTAGAAGTGAAACTAGTTTCGGTACCAAAAGAAACCGCTTTGGGTGGGTTGAAAGGTTCAGATTCGTTCTTCGAAATTTACACAGAATCTTACGGAGACCGACCTATCGTAATTCAAGGAGCAGGAGCAGGATCGGCTGTTACAGCGAGAGGAGTTTTTGGTGATATTTTGAGGTTATCTGACAAAGGATAATAATTTTAGATTTAAGACATAAAAACAACAACAATGAAAGTAACCTTAAACAGAGTAAATGACAATTTTCATTTTGAATTAAAAAACGAAAGAGGTCATATTGTAAATGTAGATAGCCGTCCTGAATTTGGCGGAAGTGATATGGGGCCTAGTCCAATGGAATTAGTATTAATGGGTGTTGCAGGTTGTAGCGGAATTGATATGATTTCGATTCTGAAGAAACAACGCCAGGAAATAACTTCATTCAAAGCTGAGGTTGAGGGAGAACGTGTACAAGTAGATGAGGCAAAACCATTCAAAGATATTTACGTGGTATTTTATTTGGAAGGAACAGTCAATGGAGAGAAAGCGGCCAGAGCGGCACAACTTTCTTTCGAGAAATACTGTTCGGTTTCCAAAACATTAGAACCAAACGTAACCATTCATTATAAAGTAGTCGTGAACGGAGAAGAATTAGCTAAAATCTAAATTCACCAACTTTTGAACTTTAATTCTAAATAATAAGAGGCCTTTTATTGAAAATCTCAAGAAAAAACTTTGCGAATCTTTGTGTTTTCTTTGTGAATCTTCGTTATATAGCTTTAAAAATAACTAACAATGAGCGAACAAGAATTTGGTTTTGAAACCCAAGCCATCCGTAATCAATTAGAAAGAACACAATTTTTGGAGCATTCAGTTCCTCTGTACTTAACGTCTAGTTTTGTATTTGAAGATGCTGAAGATATGCGTGCTTCTTTTGCAGAAGAGAAAGATCGTAATATTTATAGCCGATACAGTAATCCAAATACCAACGAATTTGTAGATAAAATTTGCGCGATGGAAGGTGCTGAGGCCGGTTTTGCATTTGCATCGGGTATGGCTGCTGTTTATTCTACTTTTGCGGCCTTGTTGAAATCAGGAGATCATATCGTTTCTGCCAGCAGTGTTTTTGGGGCAACTCATTCCTTGTTTGTGAATTATTTTCCAAAATGGGGAATAGAAACATCTTATTTTGATCTAAATAAACCGGAAACCATAGAGAGTTTTATAAAGCCAAATACAAAGATACTTTTTGCTGAATCGCCAACTAATCCAGCTGTTGATATTATTGATTTGGAACTTTTGGGTGCTATCGCCAAAAAGCATAACTTGATTTTGATTATCGACAACTGTTTTGCCACGCCGTACCTTCAGCAACCTATAAAATGGGGAGCGCATTTGGTGGTACATTCTGCAACTAAATTGATTGACGGACAAGGAAGAGTATTAGGAGGAATCACCGTTGGAAATGCCGATTTGATAAAAGATATTTATTTATTTTCTAGACTTACTGGTCCTTCATTATCACCTTTTAATGCTTGGGTATTATCGAAAAGCTTGGAAACATTGGCAATTCGTGTAGATAGACATTGTGAAAATGCATTGAAAGTGGCGGAGTTTTTAGAAAGTCATCCTAATGTAAATACCGTTAAATATCCATTCCTGAAATCGCACCCACAATATGAATTAGCCAAAAAGCAAATGAAATTGGGTGGTAATATTGTTGCTTTTGAAATCAAAGGAGGAATTGAAGCAGGAAGAGCATTTTTGGATAAAATAAGATTGTGTTCGTTATCACCAAATTTGGGAGACACAAGAACAATTGTTACACATCCAGCCTCTACAACCCACAGTAAATTAACTGTTGAAGAGCGTTTGGCTGTGAGTATTACAGATGGATTGGTACGTGTATCCGTAGGACTCGAAACCGTAGAAGATGTAATCGCCGATTTGAAACAGGCGCTTTCTTAAAGCTTTATGATTATAGCAAAAACCCACAGTTTAAACTGTGGGTTTTGTGTTTCTAGTATAGGTGGAATTGTGAATTTGCGACAATAGGATTTTTTCTATTTTAGAAATATCGAAATTCCTACATTAGCACTAAATGCTCCTGATTTTACGTTTATATTTTCTTCTTTGTAGTTATATTCGCCATATGCTAAACCTAAATCGAAACTAACTGTATTTGTGAAAAAATAAGCAAGTCCCCCACCTGCACTCCAGAGATATCCATTATTGTTACTATCTGATTTTAAATACTGAACAGAGTCTGATATTTCACTTTTTTGTTTTATGTTAGCATAACCTATTCCAGCCTCTATAAAAGGTCTTGCTTTTCCTTTCGAAAAAAAATAAGTTGCATTTGGTATAATTGCAAGACTTGTTTCTGTACTTTCTGCTTCAACTCTACTATATCCGTTAATAGCTGTAGAATAAAAGGTTATACCATGTTGTTTGGTTGTAGAGGTTTTATAATCAAAATCTAAGCCGATTGCTAAATTATCGATTACAAAAAAGCCGACACTAGGCGAGACGTTAAAGGCGGTTGTTTTTGGACCATCAGTGCTTTGACCATGGTCTTTATAATTAACGTTAGTTGATGTGAAGCCTAATCCTGTTTCTCCACTAATCATAAAAGTACCTTTCTCGGTTTGTGCAGTTATTATGACTGAAAATAATAAGGCAGCTAATAAAAATCTTTTTTTCATATTTTTTGTTTTTTTTGAAAGTTGCGCAAACATATTATATTAGTTTTTATTTGTGAGAAAA
>DATEOV010000394.1:0-7407 GCA_035273645.1 Flavobacterium sp.
TAATTACTCAAATTCCACATTTGAAATCTTTTAAAAACATCAACGATCGTTCTTGGGAATTGACTTTTGTTTCGGATAAAGACATGCGACCAACGGTTTTTGATTTTGCTTACGATAATGGATTGAAAACTTTACAGCTGAATCAAAAGAACAAGAATTTAGAGGCAGTGTTTAGGGAAATCACGAAATAAGCACAGATAGCAGATTTTAGTTTGCAGATACATTTAAAAAAACAAGCTCGTTTAAAGTCATTTTAAACGAGCTTGTTTTTTTTACCAATATTTAAATAACATTTTTACTTCACAAAATAGTTATTATCCTCAAACCAATCCGTTAGTCTTTGTGGCCAAGTTTTTAAAGAACTAGACTTCGCTCTTTTTCCCATGTTAAAAGCATGTCCTCCTTTGGAATACAAATGCATCTCTATAGGAACATTCGCTTGACGGTATTTATTTAGCAAATCAACTATCGGTGCTGAGCAACAGCTATCATCATTAGCAGCCAATAGAAATGCTGGTGGTGCATCCGACTTAATTTCTTTTGGGACAAACAAAGGACCAGGGTAAATTAGTATTTGGAAATCGGGTTGTGCATTTTGTTTATCGATTGCATCAGATGGGTTCTCCAAAATATTTTTAGAATTATAAGCAACCATAGCCACCACTTCTCCACCTGCAGAAAACCCCATAGCGCCAATTCGGTTTGGATCTATTTTAAATTCAGCTGATCTGCTTCTTATTAATCTCATAGCTCTTTCGGCATCCTGCTTCACATGAGTTTCTAATTTATATGGCGACCCGACTTCTCTGGTCAAACGGTATTTTAAGACAAAAGCTGTTACTCCAATACTTGTAAAATATTCTGCAGCATCTCTTCCCTCAGAATTGAAAACCAAATTTTCATGCCCCCCTCCAGGACAAATAAGTACCGCCATACCATTTGGCTTTTCAGGAAAATAAGCCGTTATCGATGGATTATGTATGTTTCTTACCCACCAATCTTTGGCTTGTTCAGGTTCGTCTTTACGATTTTCAAAACCAGGGGCGCCATTTTCCCAAAGAGAAATTTTTAAACCCTTTTCCTGTGAGAACCCTTTATTACAAATAGTTAAAAAAAATAAACAGACATACAGTTTCACCATTGTTTTCATTCAAAACACATTTAAAAATACTAGTTCTTAAATATACTACAAAAACATCTATAATCTACTGTGTCACAACTGTTGAAATAATTTCCTTCATTTCTTCTATCACTATTTTAATATCATTCTCATTTGTCCGCCAATTGACAAACGAAGCTCGAATTCCTTTTCGGTTTTGATATACTGTTGGCGTCATAAACACTTTGCCTGTATCGTTGAGATGTTTCAGAAATAAATTTACTTTTTCCTGATTTTGGTCTCCCGTTAAAGTAAAACAAACGTTGTTGAGACGAGTTGGCGCCAATAATTCGAAGTTTTCATTTTGAGTAATGAAACTATCAAATTGTAATGCCATCTCAACACTATTTTCAACAATGTCTTGAAATCCCTGCTTTCCGTACGCCAGTAAAGAAAACCAAACAGGCAAAGCTTTTAAGCGACGGGAATTCTCAGGCAAGAAATTTAGGTAACTAAAATTCTCCAATGGATCTCCCAAATAAGGTGCATTTGAGTTTTGAAACGTTTCAACTTGTAAATTTTTATATTCCTCTTTTACCAAATAAAAAGCACTTTCGTAAGGAACATTCAGCCATTTATGGCAATCTATGGTAATACTGTCCGCGTTTTCCCAACCGTTTACCAAATGTTTGTATTTTGGAGAACAAGCAGCAAAACCTCCGAAAGCAGCATCAATATGCCACCAAAAATTATATTTTTCTTTGAGTTCCGTAATTGCATTAAAATCATCAAAATCGGCTGAGTTTACTGTTCCAGCACTTGATATCAAAATAAAAGGCTGACCATTTAGACCTTTAATATTTTGTTCCAAATCAGTTATATCAATAGCTTCACGGTTTCCTTCAACTGTTTTTATTTTGGTGAAATTTTGACTTCCAATTCCTAACATCGCCAAACATTTTACCGAAGACGAATGTGGTGTAGCCGTAAGAATATTTAGAGGAGCGGTAATTCCCTTTTTTGCAAAATCCTTTCCCAATTGCTTTCCGAACCATTGTCGAGCTACCGCCAAACTTGTAAAATTTGACATTGTTGCACCTGTTACAAATCCTCCTAAAAATGATTTTGGCAAATCCAATAATTGCAACAATAGATTAATCGTTTCTATTTCTATCAAAGCCGAAACACCTCCCTGTGCTTTTGTAGCCTGTGCATTTGGGTCATAAATAGTAGTTAACCAATCGCCAACAATAGAAGCAGGTGTCGCTCCACCCGTAACAAAACCCCAATATCTAGGTCCAGACTGTGAAACCATCAAAGGAGCCAAACGTTGATTAAACTCTTCCAATGCAGACATTGCTCCCAAACCAGAATCGTTTAGATTCCTATCCGTCGTTATTGTATTTTGGGTTGAAGTGGGAACATCATCAATAACATTAAGAAAATCAATACCTTGTTGTTTTACTTTTTCGAGAATGTTTTCAATGTCTTTTAAATCTTGTTGGAGGGTTGGATTCATATAGTTTTATTTAAGATTAAAAAAAAATACCCGATTAGTTAAAAACAACCAATCGAGTATTTCAAATTGAAATTAATAATAATTTTTTATTTAAAAAACCTGACTAGCTATTTGCCTGATATTTTCTGATTTTCCCATAGAATAATAATGCAACACAGGAACTCCCGCCGCTTTCAATTCTATTGATTGTTGGATAGCCCACTCGATTCCCACTTGACGTATTTCTGCGTTGTTCTTGCACTTATCTACTGCACTTATTAAATCTTCCGGCAAATCGATACGGAAAATTTGAGGCAAAATTTGCAAATGTTTTTGAACCGCAATTGGTTTGATTCCTGGAATAATTGGAACTGTGATTCCCATTTCTCTAGCTTTGGCTACAAACTCAAAATATTTGGCATTCTCAAAAAACATTTGAGTTACCACATAATCGGCACCTGCATCTACTTTCTCTTTCAGTCTTTTCAAGTCCGACAGCAAAGAAGGAGATTCCAAATGCTTCTCCGGATAACCGGCTACTCCAATGCAAAAATCGGCTTTGTTATCTGCGTCCATAACATCGTGCAAATACTTTCCGCAATTCAATTGATTGATTTGTGAAACCAAATCTACCGCAAAATTATTTCCACCCGCTTTTGGCACAAAAGACTGTTCGTCCTTCATCGCATCTCCACGAAGTGCCATCACATTATTGATTCCAAGATAATGACAATCAACCAACATATATTCTGTTTCTTCTTTGGTAAAACCTCCGCAAAGTAAGTGTGGTACTGTATCCACATTGTATTTATGTTTTATAGAAGCACAAATCCCCAACGTTCCAGGACGCATTCTGGTTAATTTTTTATCCAATAACCCATTACCCTTATCAATGTATATATATTCCTCACGAGAAGTCGTTACATCTATAAATGGCGGTTTGAACTCCATCAACGGATCAATATTATCGTATAACTCCTGAATGCTTTTCCCTTTTTGTGGCGGAATAATTTCGAAAGAGAATAACGTTTCTCCTTTGGCTTTTTCTATATGTTCTGTTACTTTCATTTTTTTATAGTTGAAAGTTGATGGTTGATGGTTGATGGTTGAAAGCCAGTAACTATATCCATTAACTAAATTTTATTTTTATAATAGTTTATAAACCCGTTTAAGAGTTTTTTGCAAATTTGAATCTGTCCAAAAGCAATATTAAAATTGTTTTCATCAATGTATTTTTGATCAAAAGCTAAATAATATTGTGTTTCTAATTCATATAATGATCCTCTTGAAATATGAAGAAAATTTATAGTGTCTTTAGACGTTTGTCGTCCACAACCTTCAGCTATATTCGAAGGAATAGAAACTGCTGCTCGTCGCATTTGATTAGTCAAACCAAATAATTCTTCTTTTGGAAATAATTTTGATGAATCATATAGCAGATTCACCAATTTTCTAGCTTCTATCCAAACCTCTAGTTTATTGTATTCCATATTTTTTTGGTTATAAGTTGATAGTTGTTGGTTGATAGTTTTGAGTGTTGGTTACAATCCAACAACCATCAACCAACAACTAAAACCTAATCTGCAATATTTGGATTCAACCATTTCTTGGCAACATCGGTTGAAACACTTCTTCTTTTGGCGTAATCAATAACTTGATCTTCTTTTATTTTTCCAAGACCAAAATACTTGCTTTCCGGATTTCCGAAATAATATCCAGAAACTGATGAAGCTGGCCACATTGCCATACTTTCGGTCAAGGTTACTCCAATTTCTTTTTCTACATTAAGCAGTTTCCAGATAGTTGGTTTTTCCAAGTGATCCGGACAAGCTGGATAACCCGGTGCTGGACGAATTCCTTTATAATCTTCTTCGATAAGCGCTTGTTTACTCAAAACCTCATCGGCAGCATAACCCCAGATTTCTTTACGGACTTTTTCGTGTAAATATTCGGCGAATGCTTCTGCAAATCGATCAGCCAAAGCTTTTACCATAATCGAATTGTAATCGTCCAAATCCTTTTCGAATTCAGCCGCCCATTCGTCTACGCCAAAACCAGTGGTCACACAAAATGCTCCCATATAATCCACTTTTCCACTCTCTTTGGGAGCAATAAAATCGGCTAATGCTATATTTGGAGCTCCTTTTGTTTTTTGTGACTGCTGACGCAAAGTCAAGAATGTCTGCAATGGTTTTCCTTTTTCATCAGTCAACTCGATATCGTCATCATTGATTTGGTTCGCAGGGAAAATTCCGAAGATTCCTTTAGCTTGTAATTTTTTCTCTTTCAAAATCACTTCTAGCATTGCTTGTGCATCCGCAAAAACAGAAGTCGCTTGTTCTCCCACAACTTCATCTGTCAAAATCGCAGGATATTTCCCGAACAATTCCCAAGTTCTGAAAAACGGAGTCCAGTCAATATACGGAACCAATACATCCAAATCTACTTCAACAATTTGCTCTCCGATAACCTTTGGTTTTACAGGTTCAAAATGTCTCCAATCCAATTGCAATTTATTCTTACGAGCTTGCTCAATCGTTAAGAAATTCTTGTCGCGTGAACGGTTCAAGAATGTTTCTCTAAACGCATCATAATCCGCTCGAATATCGCTTGCGTAAATTTTTCTATTGTGATCCAATAAGTTTCCTGCCACTGTAACGGCTCTCGACGCATCGTTCACATGAATTACCGTTTCTCTATATTGAGGCGCAATTTTCACGGCAGTATGCGCGCGCGAAGTAGTTGCACCACCAATCATTATAGGGATTTTCATCCCTTTTTTATCCAATTCTTTAGCCAAATAAACCATTTCGTCCAATGACGGCGTGATCAATCCGCTCAATCCAATAATATCCACGTTGTGTTCGATAGCGGCAGCAATAATTTTTTCAGGAGGCACCATAACGCCTAAATCCACGATCTCATAATTATTACAAGCCAATACCACCGAAACAATATTTTTACCAATATCGTGTACATCACCTTTTACGGTTGCCATCAAGATTTTTCCGTTTCCTGATTTGTCACCTACCTGTTTAGCTGCTTCGATAAACGGCAATAAATAAGCCACGGCTTTTTTCATTACACGAGCCGATTTTACCACCTGCGGTAAAAACATTTTCCCCGAGCCAAACAAATCTCCCACGACATTCATTCCCGTCATCAAATTGATTTCGATAACTTCGATAGGTTTTGTAGCTGCCAATCTCGCTTCCTCAACATCTATTTCTATAAATTCGTCCACCCCTTTTACCAAGGAATGCGTGATTCTTTCCTGAACTGTTCCCGAACGCCATTCTTGAACTGCTTTCTCATTGCTCTTTACATCGCCTTTTACATTTTCGGCAAAATCCAATAAACGTTCAGTAGCATCGTCGCGTCTGTCCAAAATTACATCCTCAACGTGTTCCAACAAATCTTTTGGAATTTCGTCGTAAATCGAAAGCATTTCCGGATTTACGATTCCCATTGTCATTCCGTTTTTAATCGCGTGATACAAGAAAACCGAGTGCATCGCTTCTCTCACTGTATCATTTCCTCTAAACGAAAACGAAACGTTACTCACTCCACCACTTATGTGTGCATGCGGTAAATTTTCTCGAACCCATTTCGTTCCCCTAAAGAAATCCAAAGCATTCAATCGGTGTTCCTCCATACCGGTCGCTACGGGGAATATATTCAAATCGAAGATGATATCCTGTGGAGGAAAATCTACTTTGTTTACCAAAATATCATACGAACGTTGGCAAATTTCAACTCTACGATCGTAATTATCAGCTTGTCCAACCTCATCAAAAGCCATTACGATAACTGCAGCACCGTAACGTTTGATTAGCTTGGCGTGATGAATAAATGCTTCTTCTCCTTCTTTCAACGAAATAGAGTTTACCACACATTTTCCTTGCACGACTTTCAAACCAGCCTCAATGATTTCCCATTTCGAACTGTCAATCATAATGGGCACACGAGAAATATCCGGCTCGGCTGCAATCAAATTCAGGAATTTAGTCATCGCATAAGCGCCATCAAGCATTCCCTCATCCATATTAATATCGATGATCTGCGCCCCTCCTTCTACCTGCTGTCTCGCAATATCGAGTGCTTCCTCATATTTTTCCTCCTTGATCAATCGAAGAAACTTTCTGGAACCGGTTACATTGGTTCGCTCCCCAACATTTACAAATACGCTGTCCGGCGTAATAATTAAAGGTTCCAATCCCGATAATACCAGGTTTCTTCTATGCTTATTGTGTCCCATTTTTTTATTTTGAGTGACTTAGATTCTAAGTTCTATTATTTTGTCTACGGTTTAAAACTGCAGGTATATTTTAATTTAATTTCAACTTTATTTGGGCGTGACCACAAGGGTCGGGCTATTCGTTCCCGCTTTTTTTCTTGATAAAAAATCAAGAAAAAAGAGCTCCACTGCTATCCCTCACGCGATAATCGGTTTCATAACAAATTTATATTTTCCGAAAATTTCAATTTCATTCTTCAATTTAAAAATCATTTCCATTTTGACTTCTCTATATATTTAGATGACACTGTAACGTCATAGATATAATATTTAGTTTTAGTGAAACCAGCTTTAACAAGTGTTATTGAATCAGGGTTTAATTCTTTTTCTAAAATAATATAGTTTTCTTCAGGATCTTTTAAATTATACTTTACTTTATAAAACTTATTTATTAATTCAGATTCATCACCATGATAATGATGTGTACTAATTGCTGATATAACTTTTTTACCTGAATAAAAATAGTATTTCAAAGACCTAGCTCTACCGGAGCCCTTAATTCTAGTTGCCAAT
>DATEOV010000395.1:0-2378 GCA_035273645.1 Flavobacterium sp.
TGAAACCATTATGATACTCCTCAACAATTCTTTTGGTTAGTGATAAACCGAGTCCCCATCCTCTTTTTTTGTTGGTAAAACCAGTTTCAAAAATATGATGGAATTCCTTTTTTGGGATACCGCTTCCGGTATCGGTAACGTTTATTTTTACGTAATGGTTATCTTCATAGATTTCTATTAATAATTTTCCCCTACCTTTCATTGCGTCAATAGCATTTTTGACCAGATTTTCTATTGTCCAGCTGTGTAAAGTTGGATTCAGCAGGATTTCTATAGGCTTTGAAGGGCCTTTAAATGAAAATTCTATTTGGCTGGAAAAACGGGAAATCAAATAATTATAGGATTGTTTGGTTTCTTCTACAACATCTTTAGATTCTAATTTAGGTTCAGAACCTATTTTCGAAAAACGATCAGTAATGGTCTGCAGTCGTTCAATGTCTTTTTCGATTTCTCCAGTAATAGATTCATCAATATTATCCATCTTTAAAATTTCCAGCCATCCGATTAAGGAGGAAAGCGGCGTTCCTATTTGGTGCGCAGTCTCTTTCGCCATTCCTGCCCATAATTTGTTTTGGGTGGACATTTTGTGGCTGAGGTAAAAATTGTAAATAAGAATCCCGCACAAAACGATAATCAGCGATAAGGCGATTGGATAATATTTGAGTTTGCCTATTAATGATGAATTTCCATAATACAATTCTTGAGATTTCCCGGGTGCATAAATGATTTTGATGGGTTCATTTTCACTTTTTAATTCGTTTAGATATTCAGTGGCCTTATCTTTATTGTTTAAAATTTCCTCATCAACATTTGCCATGTTTATAATGCTGTCATTTTCAGTCAAAATCAACGGAATAGTAGTGTTGTTGTTGAAAATTTGCAGGGGCAAATCAACTTCAGTATTAGCTTGGGCATTCATTAATGTTTTTTCAGCTGTAGCCCAAAGATGCATTTTTACTCTTTCTTCATTTTTGAATATTTGAAAAAAAGTATAGGTATTCCAAAGGATAATGGAAATTATCGAAAAGGAGATAAAAATAATAATCCAGCGGATAGGGTTGCTATTTTCGGAAAAATTCATAAAAGTAAATTTGTGGTATAAATATAACGAAATATTGGACTTCGGATTGTGTAGGTACAAAAAAATCATTGTCTTCAGTGTGTCGATCAGAATTGTTTTTAGGAGCTATTTCCTGCTGTCCACTATATCTTTTGTGCCGAACCCCGGCACAAAAGGATGCCGTTTCCATCAGGGCTAGGGCATTTGTTTTCATAATATAATTTTTGAATTATCGAGAATCTAACTGCTATTTTGCTATTTTTGTCCAAATAAAAAATCTATGATTAGCATTGATCCAAAAAGCATTGAAACTGCAAAACTGCAGGGTTATTTACAAAGTGTAGTTGGGCCTAGACCCATCGCTTTTGCGAGTACTATCGGTAAAAATGGAATTCCAAATTTGTCGCCTTTTAGTTTTTTCAATGTATTCAGCGCAAATCCGCCGATATTAATTTTTTCGCCAGCAAGGCGTGTGAGAGACAATTCGGTTAAACATACTTTAATCAATGCCGAAGCCACTGGTGAAGTCGTTATCAATGTGGTAAATTACGATATGGTGCAGCAAACTTCTTTGGCAAGCACTGAGTATGCCGAAGGGGTAAACGAATTTTTAAAAGCTGGATTTACACCTGTTCCATCAGATGTGGTCAAACCTTTCAGAGTAAAAGAATCGCCTGTTCAGTTTGAGTGCAAAGTGACGCAGATAATTCCGTTGGGAACAGAAGGAGGTGCAGGGAATTTAATACTTTGCGAAGTGGTTCGTATGCATATCAATGAAGCGGTTCTAAATGAAAATGGTGCCATCGATCAGCATAAAATAGATTTAGTATCCAGACTTGGAGCCAATTGGTATTCCAGATCGAATCAAGGACTGTTTGAAGTGCCAAAACCTCTTACAACATTAGGAATCGGAGTCGACGCAATACCTGATTATATAAAAAGCAGTTCCGTTTTTGATGGAAACGATTTAGGCATGTTAGGGAACATTGAAGCCTTGCCTACAACTAAAGAAGTTAGTATATTTGTAAAGCAAAATTTTTCAATAAAAGCAATTTTGAGCTCCGATGACCTTGAAAAACAGCATTTGGAAGCCAAAAGATACCTTTTAGAAAATGATGTTCTTTCTGCTTGGAAAGTACTTTTAGCCAAAAAATAAATTCAAAGTAACAATAATAAAACAAAAAGAAGATGGAAGTATTAGGAAAAATTAAAGTTGTTAATCCAGAGCAACAAGTGAGTGCAGCATTCAAAAAAAGAGAATTGGTTGTTACTACAGATGAGCAATATCCACAGCACATTCTGATTGAATTTACACAAG
>DATEOV010000396.1:0-5687 GCA_035273645.1 Flavobacterium sp.
TAAAGATTTCCCCCAATACCCTGAAAGTGGTATTTCATGTTAAAAAAAAATTAACTTAAACACTCTGCTTTCCCTTCTGACAACTTCCTATTTTAAAACGTTGCTCGAAGTCAATTTTTTTATTCCAATATTACTTTTCGGTTCAGACTAACAATTTCCTGATTAGTTTAAAGATGCAATTCAGATAAGATTACATACGCAATGTCAAATCATTACTGATATTTCTTGGTACTTTCGCGTCACTAAAAAATTCAGGCTGGTTTAAAATATTCATGAAAATTGGTATTCTTGGCACTCGCGGTATCCCGAATACTTATGGAGGATTTGAACAGTTTGCTCAATACCTTGCTGAAGGGCTTGTAGAGAAAGGCCATGCAGTCTCCGTTTACAATTCCAGCAATCACTCATACAAACAACCGTTTTGGAAAGAAGTTCAAATTATTCATTGTCCCGATCCGGAAAATAAAATCGGAACGGCAGGGCAATTTATATACGATCTCAATTGTCTCCGTGACGCAGGAAGAAGAGATTTCGATATACTATTACAATTAGGATATACCAGTAACTCGGTCTGGCATCGCTACTGGCCAAAAAATACTATCAACATAATAAATATGGATGGCCTGGAATGGAAGCGGGCCAAGTATAATAAACTCACTAAGCGTTTTTTGAAATGGGCTGAAAGTCTTGCTGCTAATCGTGGGGATGTTCTTATAGCTGATTCGATCGGTATCCGCGATCATATTCAAAAAGAATATCAAAAAACCGCTTTCTATATCCCTTATGGCGCTGAAATTCCGGAAAATTTTTCGATATCGGCTTTGCCCAAATTCAACCTGGAAGCAAATAAATATTATTTACTGATTGCCCGAATGGAACCAGAAAATAATATTGAAACGATCATACAAGGTTATATGCAATCTGAACAAGAATATCCATTAATTATAATTGGGAGCACTCAAAATAAACACGGACAATTTCTTTTAAAAAAGTACTCTTCGGAATTTATACAATTCCCCGGTGCCATTTATGATCATAGCATAATAAATGCCCTTCGCCACTTTTCATTAATATACTTTCATGGGCATTCTGTCGGCGGCACTAACCCTTCTTTATTGGAAGCGATGGCTTGTGGATGTAATATTGCGGCACATGATAATGAATTTAACAGAGCCATTTTAGACGACGATGCCTTCTTCTTTTCAACTCCGCAGGATATAAAAAACATAATCAGTAACCCTGATGCCAGAGTAAATATTGCTGATCGAAAAGAGCTAAACCTTGAAAAAATAAAAAAAGTATATAGTTGGGAGAAGGTCATTAACGATTATGAAACTATATTTTTGCACGCAATGCAATCGATCATTCGGAGAAACAACTAAATATTTCTTATGATTACTTTGGTAATTCCTGTCTATAATGAAGAAATATTGATTGAAGAGCTTTTTAAGAGAGTTCAATCTTCAATGAATGCGGTCGGCGAAGACTATGAAGTAATTCTTGTTGATGATGGTAGTCACGATAATACCCTAGCTGCCTTAAAACATTGTAATGAAAAAGATAAAAGATTTAAGGTATTGGCGTTGTCAAGAAATTTCGGTCACCAGGCGGCTTATACGGCCGGTCTTACCTATGCCAAAGGAAATTATATAGCAATGATGGATGGTGATCTGCAAGACCCGCCTGAATTGCTAAATGATATGTTTAAAAAAATTAATACCGGGGAAGTAGATATTGTGTATGGCAAAAGAAATGCGAGAAATGAAAAATTCACCAAGCAGATCTTTATAAAATTATTTCACTTCATTTTTAAAAAATTTTCCAATCTCGAGAATATACAAAACGTAGGAAATTTCTCGATCATGAAAAGAAATGCACTCGAAGCTTTTTTATCAATGCAGGAAAAGAACAGGTACCTGCCTGGCTTAAGATCTTTCATTGGTTTTAAACAAGGATTTGTTGAATATTCCAGGCCAGACAGGACAATGGGCGAGCCAAAGATGAGTTTTATGAAATTGGTGAGCTTAGGGTTTGATGCGATCTTTTCTTTTTCAAATCTTCCTGTAAAAATCTGTCTTTATTCAGGATTAACAGGGATCATATTGATCATCCTGGCATTGCTTTATATCGCTATAGGTAAAATAACAGGTTTGGCACCTATAGGATGGTCCTCAATTATTCTCAGTATATATTTTATTGGATCAGTACAGTTATTATCTATCGGGGTTATAGGAGAATATATTTATAGAATATATAAAGAAACTCAAAGCCGTCCCATTTTCATTGTAAGCAAGTTTATTGAATAATATTGAAAGTTATAGTTAATGAGTGAGATCCCATACATCGGAAACGAATTGCATCTATTTCAACATGCCTCTAATTGGAAGAAGTACTATGCGAAGAATCTAAAACCATTTATAAAAGGCGACGTACTTGAAGTTGGTGCAGGTATTGGTAGTACTACAAACTATTTAAACGACGGATCACAACGATCGTGGTTATGTCTTGAACCAGATTCCGGGCTTTTTAAAGAGCTGGAAGCTAAAATTGAAAACAAAGAATTACCGGCCCATTGTACATGTATAAAAGGAATTGTTTCAGATCTAAAATCTGATCAAAAATTTGACACCATTCTTTATATCGATGTAATTGAACATATAGAAGATGATAATGAGGAATTAACTGAAACTGTTAAACATTTGAACCCAGGCGGACACCTTATAATATTAGTACCCGCTTATCAATATTTGTTTAATGAATTTGATAAGGCGATTGGTCATTATAGACGATATAATAAAAAAATGCTCTTAGCTACCATTCCCCGGGAATTGCAATTAAAAAAGATCAAGTACATGGATTCCCTGGGATTTATTGCTTCCATGGCTAACAAATTTTTTTTAAAACAAGATTATCCCACTTTAAAACAGGTAAATTTTTGGGATAAGTTAATTATCCCTATCTCTCGCATAAGCGACATTATTACGATTAATAGTTTTGGCAAATCGCTAATAGGTATTTGGCAAAAACCATTATGAAAATGAATAATAAAACTTTGTATGTCACTTCATTTTTGGCTGTAGTAATAATCTTCCATATAAGTTATGGTTTGCAAATTTTGATCCCGGGAAATAATAGTTGGCTAATGACTGCAAGGCACGATTGGGGAACACATTACCTTGCATGGGAGTTTTACAAAAGTGAGCCATGGAACTTTCCATTGGGGAAAATGGTTGGATATAATTATCCTGTGGGAACAAATATCGGCTACACTGACTCTATTCCATTTCTTGCAATTTTTTTTAAATTGTTTGCGCCCCTATTATCATCAGATTTTCAATACTTCGGGATATGGTTATTTACCTGTCATCTTTTAGCAGCCTATTTTACCGTTTTATTATGCAGGTTATTTAATGTGAATTGGATCGCTACCTTAGCAGCCTCAATTTTTATCGCAGCCAGCCCGGTACTTTTATATCGTGGTATGCATCCGGCTTTATGTGGGCAATGGATGTTAATTGCCGCCATCTATTTTTATTTCCTTGACAAACGACATTCCAATTGGAAAAAAATTCTTCTATATCAATTTATATTATTGTCTTTCAGCGCAACAATTAATCCATACCTGTGTGCAATGGTAATGGGTTTTTCATTTGCCACTCCGATCAAACTTTGGTTCTTTAAAAAATATTTCTCCTGGAAAATCTTATTACTATACGTTGTCACTTCACTATGCTCAGTATTATTACTTTGGTATATCACTGGAATGATCAGCTTTGATGACCAGGAGAATTTTGGTATAGCCGGTGCCTATGGTTTGTATGGACTAAATCTGAATGCATTATTCAATCCAGTTGGCTATTCACCCATATTACCTCAACTAAAACAGGTTAGCTGGCATCAATATGAAGGATTTATGTATCTCGGTGTGGGTATGATGCTATTACTGATTGCTTTTATTCTGTACTCTCTGGTCGCTTTTATCATTTCTAAAAAAACTAAGCCAGAGGTCGCTAAAAGAACATTGAAGAAAGATCATAGTAATTTGCCACTTTGGGTATTAATAATTGCGTATACTATATTTTCAATTACTTTGGTAATTACATATAATGATAAGGTTTTGTATAAAATTCCCGCCCCTCATCTCCTTGTCAGGTTAGAAGAAATATTTAGAGCAAGTGCAAGATTTTTCTGGACACCTTATTATCTTATAATTCTCTTTACTATTATTGGTTTTGCAAAAAGCAGGATCAAGCCAATTATATCAACTTCCATAATTGTATTCTTCCTCATCATTCAAATCTATGATCTGAACCGTTTGTTGACTAGTAAAACCGTAAGTTCTGGTACTTACAATCCGCCTATGCAAAGTGCTAATTGGATCAAATTAATGAGCCAATTCGATGAAGTACTTTTTTTTCCTGCATTCAATACTCCCCCGATCAGGGATATGGCTTATCAGGATTTCTCCTATTTGGCTTTTAAAGCGGGCAAACCTGTTAATGCAGCTTATGTTGCGAGGGAAAATTCAGCTGCAATTAAAGCATTTACTGATAGCCTTGCGGAAACAGTTGCAAGCGGCGTTTTATCACACAAGGCCTTGTATATAACAGATTCAGCCCACCTGCCTTATTTCTCAAAAGCGTTTCGATCATATTCCGCTACTGTAGGTTCCTTAGATGGATGCTTTTATATCTTCTCCGGGCGAGATAAGGATATAATAAATGATTCCCTGCAACAAAAGAGTAATAGTGTTTTAAATGATCTACTGGAGAGATCAAATTTGACAGGGTTTATAGAAACTCCCTTTTTACCCATTGTGTATAGCTCGACAATTCGTCACAATATCGAAAACATTAATATTGGAAAAGGGGTTATATCGATGAGTGGATGGGCGTTTATTGATAGCAGTCTGAATAATGAGAACGACTCTATTTTTATTACTCTAAATTCTAAAGACCAATTTTATTTGGCTCCTGTAAAACGATCCCAAAGGCCCGATGTTGCCAGCGCATTTAATAGACCAACACTTGTAAATTGTGGATTAGGCCTTCTTGTTTTTACAGACAATGTAAAGACTGGCATTTATCAACTCGGGCTTGCAATTAAAAACGAAGAGCATAAATTTGCATTTCAATCTCTCGGAAGAGAAGTAAATTTAAAAAAATCGGAATTTGTGGCTCCCGTAAATATCTATACGTTGCCACCAGAAGGTAAAATAATAAACGACCTTATTATTGAAGAAAATGCATCTTTCTACTCGGCAAGAGGTTGGGCCGCAATAGAAAACCAACATGCGGACAGTAGCATCATTAATTTGATCTTGAAAAATGAGCAGGGTATTTATCTAATTGCTACAGAGCCATACCCTCGTCCAGATGTAACAGCCAGCTTTAAAAATCAATACAAACTTGACAATTCAGGGTATGTTACTAAATTCCTAAAAGCGGCATTACCAAAGGGAAAGTACCAGGTAGGATTTTTAATTCAAGATCGGAGACGTAAAGCGGAGACAGTTTTCTTTACCGGAAAAGAAATAAATAACTATGAAAAATAACCATGAAATCATTGTTCTAAAATTCATTTATTGCGTGTCATGAAAGATCAACCCTTAGTTTCTATCATTACAGTTGTCTATAATGGCCAAAAACACATTGAAGATGTAATTAAAAGCGTCTTAAATCAGTCAT
>DATEOV010000397.1:0-3356 GCA_035273645.1 Flavobacterium sp.
ACTCGAACATATTGAATACACTCCCGCACCAGATATAATTCACGAAGGTGCCGGTCACGCCCCTATTATTGCGAATCCAGAATATGCAGAATACCTGCGCCGTTTTGGAGAAATAGGCTGTAAAGCAATTTCTTCTCATAAAGATTACGAAATGTATGAGGCCATTCGGTTACTTTCTATTTTGAAAGAAGCGGAAGGTACACCGCAGGCCGAAATTGAAGCTGCCGAAAAAGTGGTTGAAGACCTTCAAAACAATATGGGCGAATTATCCGAAATGGCCCAAATCAGAAACCTGCACTGGTGGACAGTGGAATATGGTTTAATAGGCACATTGGAAAACCCTAAAATTTACGGAGCCGGTTTATTGTCATCCATTGGCGAAAGCGCTTGGTGTATGACAGATAACGTAAAGAAAATACCTTATGATTTCTCGGCAGTTCATCAAAGTTTTGACATTACCAAATTGCAACCGCAACTGTATGTAACTCCAGATTTTGCATATTTGAGTTTGATTTTAGAAGAGTTTGCCAATACTATGGCTTTGCGTACAGGAGGATTGTCTGGAATAAAAAAACTAATCCATTCGAAAGCATTGGGAACTATTGAAATGAGTACTGGCTTACAGATTTCGGGAGTTTTCACGAATGTTATCGAACAGGAAGGAAAACCAATTTATTTCCAAACCAAAGGCGAAACTGCTTTATCGTATCGCGAAAAAGAATTGGTTGGTCACGGAACGATTACACACCCGGAAGGTTTTGGTAGTCCAATAGGAAAACTAAAAGGTATTAATCTAGCCATTGAAGATATGAGCCCGCGTGACTTAAAAGCCTATGGCGTTTATGAAGGACAAACTGCCACTCTGGAATTTGAAGGTGATATAAAAGTGGTTGGAGAAATCATAACCGGAAAGAGAAATCTGCACGGAGAGATTATATTAATTTGTTTCAAAAACTGTACGGTTACACACGGAGACACTGTTTTATTCCAACCAGAATGGGGGAATTATGATATGGCTGTGGGCAAAAAACTGGTTTCGGCTTTTTCTGGACCAGCCGATGTAAGCAGTTTTAATTTGATTTCGCACGTTCCATCGAGTAAAACCATCAAAGCAAAACAAACAGCTGAAAGAGACGATCTGGAAGTATTGTACCAAACCGTAAGAAGCATTCGCGAATCGAATGACACAACAGCTTCATTGGAACCTATTTTTGAAAAACTTCAAAATAGTCATCCAAATGATTGGTTACTTTCTGTAGAATTGATTGAGCTTTTAAATACTCGAAATGAAACTAATTTAATGCAACAAATACTTTTGCATTTGGAAAACCTTAAAAAACAACGTCCAGAAATCGAGAAATTAATTTCGAATGGCTTGGAGTTGATTTTTGAGAACGAAGAAACGACTCATTAGAATTACAGACATAGATTAAAAATTTATAAACACAGATTACACACCCGAGCGATAGCGAACTGACGAAGTAAATTTTCACAGATTATTTTTAAGTGAAAATTTGTGTTTTTTTATTGCAAAAAACATAGCTATTCCTGACGACCATTGCCGTTTTTTAACATCCCAACTATCCGTAAACTTGTCATCCCGAGGAACGAGGGAACTCAGCAAGTAGCTCCGCAATCTAAATAAAAAAAGTGGCTTTGTCGAATAGTATTATGGAGATCCCTCGTTCCTCGGGATGACAAGATTGAGGGTAGGTATTCTGTGATATGACTACTTGAATCTCATTTAATATTTCTTTTTTTTGAATGATGGCAAAAAAATGATGGCAAAAAATCGAAATGTCTTCCCTTAGCCCCGATTGAAGTAAAAATCCTTATAAGCCGGGGTTCGGCTTATAAGATTGAAACGGAAAGCGGGACGATGTTTCCCTAAAAAGCCTAATCTTTCTGCTCCAAATTAATTGCAAAAGTTTTGAGTTTACTTTGTGAAATGGTTAGTGAGGTTGCTTCGTTCCTCGCAATGACCCTGGGTTAGAAAGGATAACCAATTGCGATATTGAGCATCAGCTTATCTTTTCGCCAAGATCCGCTTCCAAAATCGACAGCATCAATCACCCAATTACTTCCGTTAATCAAATAAGGCTGTCTGATTGGAAAAGCAAGATCGGTTCGCAGGATCAAAAAAGAAAAATCAAAACGCAGTCCTGCTCCCACTCCGACAGCAATTTGTTTCATAAAGTCTTTTGATATTTGGCCACCAGGTTTGTTTTTATCTTCATTCAAAAGCCAAATATTTCCCGCATCTAAAAACAAAGCTCCATTGACAATACTGAATAATTTGGTTCTGTATTCGGTATTGAATTCTAATTTTATATCCCCTGTCTCATCCGGTAAAAAATCGGCATTTGGATCAGGATTTATATAACTTCCCGGCCCAACCGATTGCGATCTAAAGGCTCGGATGCTATTGGGTCCACCGGCAACAAACTGCCTGGACGACGGCATCACGGTATTGTTCCCATAGGCATATCCAGCACCTGCAATAAATCTAGTAGCTAACTTGCTGTTTTCGCCAAGCTTTAAGTAATGTCTGAGATCCCCTTTTACTTTCACAAATTGACTGAAAGGTACGTCAAAGAACTTGATGGTATCGCCTTTTTTGGCATTTGCTCCCATAAGCAATCCCGTTATATTCCCCGCTAAATCCAGTTCCCCATTGAAATAAAAAGTATGTTTCTTCCTTTTTTGCATTGTATTGGTAAAAGTATAAGAGTAGGTAGGTCCAAAAATCAACTGCTTTTCAATTACTTTTCCTAACGATGGATTTGTCTTAATTTCTTCCAGATATGAAGCCGTTACGTCTTTTGGACTCACATAATTAATTTCCAACACTTTCAATTCATGTTCCGCCCTGACGCTTTCTTTCCATAAATAGCCGAAAGACGTTTTGAAAGAATTCAAAGTATATTCTTCGGCCTTACTTTGACGTTCATAACGGAGAAGTACTTTGGTTTTTGGAACAAATTCACTCGAATTTTGCCATTTAAAAGGAGTGACTAAACGAGGCCATATCAAACTCGCTTCTCCTCCAAAAGTATAAATATCGTGACCTCCATCCTGACCCGAAACCTGAAAATCAATACCTCCAAATAAGGAAAGTGTAAACAATTCGGCTCCGCCAAAAAAGTTTCTGTTGTTCCAATTGATCTTTGCTTCGGTTCCTGTATATCCAGCCGAATTGGTGCTAGCTCCTACCTCAAAACGAAGAAACTTTTTGGGCAACAACGTCAGATAATAATAGGCGTTTAAGGCATCTGGAATTGAATCATCCACTTTGAATTCATTTTTAACGAACTTAAAAGTGCCTAAATTCACAAACCTGTTTAAGGAAAGGTTAT
>DATEOV010000398.1:0-3604 GCA_035273645.1 Flavobacterium sp.
TAATGTGAATGTTTTATTTTAAAATATTCTGAATTAAAATGTAATTTATCTATAGATTATGATGTATATTTGAATAAATAACTCCTATTTATGCCCTCTTTAAGAATAGTTCTATTAATTATTTTGTGGTTTAATCTTTTAGGTACTGCATTTGGTCAAACGCAATTACCAACCAAAAAAGTAATTGATAAATTAACAAAACAAGCTACCAAGCTACGTCAATCTGGCAATTTTGAAAAATCTTTATTGATTTCAAGGTTAGCTTTGCGTAAAGCGGTTCCTATACGTGAGAATGTTCTTATTGCTGAAAATTATAATAATGTTGCAGCCAATTATAATGCTTTAGCGGAATTTGATAAGGCTATTTTTTACTACAATAAAGCCTTGGTTTATGCTAATCTTACTCAAGATGACACTATAAAGGAAATAATTAATAATAATCTAGGGAATATGTATTGCTTTGAAAAAAAGAAATACGAAAAAGGAGTAGCTTATTACAGAAAGGCACTTGAACACAGTAAAAAAATACCCGATTCTTCTCAAATGGCTTTTACCAATCTCAACATAGCTTGGGCTTTTTTTGATGTTGGTAAATTTAAAGAAGGGGAAGAGAGTTTGAAAATAATTAATTCGTATTATAAAAAGCATAATAATGATTTTATTATTGTTGTATTAAACATGCTTAACGGTATGTATTGCAATTATAAAAATGAAGATGCAAAAGCTGATTTTTATTTTAATGAAGCGATTCGATTAGGAAGAAAATTAAATGAGAAATCAGATTTATCTTTTTCCCATTTGGAGTATTCTAAATATTTATTGAAGCGAAAAGATTATAAAAAAGCATATGAAAATCTAGAGATTTACACTAAACTCAACGATGAGATTTATGCTGAAGAAAAATTAGAAAAAGCAAATGTAGAAGGGATTAATTTTGAATTGGATGAATACAAACGGACTATTGATAAAATTGAAAATGAAAGGGATTTACAATATCAAAGTTTAAAAAAATCAAGAATAATTGTTTTGCTTTTTATAATTGCAATTTTTGTTTTGTTACTTTTTCTCAACTCATTAATTAAAAATAATAAGTTCCGATTAAAATCAAATGCTGATTTGATGATTGCTAATGAAGAGTTGATTATAGCCAATAAAAAAGCAGAAGAATCATCTATTCTAAAAACACAATTTGTTTCTACAATAAGCCATGAATTACGAACTCCATTATACGGAGTAGTTGGTATTACTGATTTATTATTAGAAGAACATAAAGAACTTGCATCTAGTCCACATTTAAATTCGTTAAAATTTTCAGCTCGTTATTTGCTGTCTTTGGTTAATGATATTTTGCAGATCAATAAAATTGAAGAAAATAAAGTTATATTGGATGACTTGACATTTAATTTGGCAGATGAATTTCAGATGATAAAAAACTCATTGTCTTTTATTGCTAAAAAGAATAACAATGAAGTGTATATAGATGTTGATCCATTAATACCAGAAAGTTTAATAGGGGATAAGTTGAGATTTGCTCAAATTCTTATGAATTTAGTTAGTAATGCATTGAAATTCACCAAGAATGGAGAAGTTTATTTAATTGCTAGACAAGTTGAAATACAAGATAAAATACATTCAATAGAGATTAAGATTAAAGACAATGGAATTGGGATTGCTCCTTTTGATCAAGAAAAAATATTTGATAAATTTGTTCAAGTTGGGCGTAAAGAGGTTGATTATCAAGGAACTGGTTTAGGTCTGCCAATTGTTAAAAGACTTTTGGAGCTTTTTGGTAGTGAGATTATTGTTGAAAGTGAATTAGGGAAAGGGACTGCTTTTAGTTTTCTTATAAATTTTGAATGTAATGCTGCTAAAACTATTGAAATTATAAATAATATTCAAGTAGATATGACTTCCAGTCAAGTATTTAGAGTATTGGTTGTTGAGGATAATCCCATAAATCAATTGATTACCAGAAAAACCATCGAGAAGAATAATTATTCATGTGTTGTAGTCGATGATGGTTTTAAGGCATTAGAAATTTTAGAAAATGAAAAATTCGATATTATTTTAATGGATATTAATATGCCTTTAATGAATGGGTTTGAAACCTCAAGAAGAATAAGGCAGAAAGATATCGAAACTCCTATAATTGCATTGACGGCCTTTGATAAAAACGAAATTACAGATGAAGCAATAATGGCTGGAATAAATGATATTATTGTAAAACCTTTTGAAGTAGTTCAGTTATTTAAAATTATTAATTGTCTTATTTTAAAAACAAAAAGCGTTGTTTAATATCAACGCCTTTTAAATTTTAATTTTTTGCTATTTATTTGATAGCAATAGTTTTCAATTCTTTTCTTCTAGGATTAGATTTTTTACCAATTGCAACATTTAGAATTCCATCTTTGTATGTAGCTTCTATTTTGTTTTCATCAGCATAATCTGGAAGATTAAAGGATCTGTAAAATGATTGGTAATTGAATTCTTTTCGAACATAATCGTCTTTTTTGCTTGATTCTTTTTTTTCTTCTTTTTCAGCAGAAATGATTAACATGTTGTTGTCAACTTCAATTTTAAAGTCTTCTTTTTTTAAACCAGGGGCAGCTAGCTCAATTTCAATTTTTGTATCAGTTTCTCTTAAGTTTACTGAAGGTAAATTAACTCCAATTGCAGGGATACTTCTCTCAGCCCAATCCGAAATATCTCTTGTGAAAAAATCTTCAAATAGAGGACTTACCAACTTGCTTACCACAGATGGGAACATTCCATCTCTTTTAACTAAGGTTTCCATAATTTGAGTTTTTTGAATTTTTTATTGTATTTTTTAGTTGCAAAATCTATATCAAATATAATCAAAAAAACACTTTTTTGTTCTGATATTTATCTAGTTAACGAAAAAAAAACACATTTTAACGTTACATTAAAATGTGTTTTTTTACAATCGTTGAGTCTAATAAAAAGTGCTTAGTACCAACGTTTTTTATTTTGTTTCGATGTCGCTGATTTTCTTGATTTATGGGCGCCACCGCTTCGATTTGAGTTTTTCTGAGCGCTTGGAGTTTCTGTTGGGCTTCCTGAATGCCAAGGATAAGGGTGATCATTTATAGTTTGAACATCTACTTTGATTAATTTTTGAATATCTTTCCAGTAGTCCTTTTCATCTTTACTACAAAATGAGATTGCAATACCGCCATTTCCAGCACGGCCAGTTCTTCCAATACGGTGTACATATGTTTCTGGAATATTGGGTAAGTCAAAATTGATAACAAAAGGTAATTGGTCGATGTCAATTCCGCGAGCCGCAATGTCAGTAGCCACAAGTACGCCAATTTCTTTGTTTTTAAAAGCGTCAAGAACTCGTTGTCTCGCATTTTGGGATTTATCTCCGTGTATGGCTTCAGCAGGAATATCTTTTTTTCTTAATGCTTTTACCACGTTATCAGCCCCGTGTTTTGTTCTTGAAAAAACAAGAACATTTGATAAATTTTCATTTTTTATCAAATGGTATAATAAGTTTCTTTTTTCAGTTTTCTCAACAAAATAAACACGCTGTTCTACATTTTCCGCTGTTGATGAAACTGGAGAGACCGTCACTGTTTCG
>DATEOV010000399.1:0-2177 GCA_035273645.1 Flavobacterium sp.
AAACTTGGTAATCAAATATATAAATATTTTGATTACTATTTTGGCCTCAATAACCTTGATATTAATTTGGGGAGTACAAACCAAAGATATTTTCATTACGCTTTCCTCAATTGCCACGGTTATTGGAGTAGCCATGTTTGCACAATGGTCTATCTTAAGTAATATTACTTCCGGCATCATTTTGTTTTTTTCATTTCCTTTCAAAATTGGGGATGTAATATTAATACATGACAAAGATTTTCCTGAAGAAGGCGAAATAGAAGATGTGGGAGCTTTTCATGTAACCTTAAGAACCAATACCGGAGAATTGGTAATCTACCCTAATAATTTATTCTTTCAAAAAGGAATTTCGGTTATAAAAAAACCTACTAACAATAGTAATGAGTTTACCGATTAACGATCGATTTATTATTATTTTTTAAAATTAAACCCAACTCTAAATATAAATACAATGAAAACAATTAAATTATTTATTACCGGACTTCTGCTTTTTGCAGCGAGTACAACACAGGCACAAGTTTCCATTAATGTAAACATAGGAACTCCTCCACCAGTTGTTGTTGAATCTCCAAAAGTTGTAATCGCATCACCTCCTGAATGGGGACCTGTTGGTTATGACAATGTGGAATATTACTATTTGCCAGATATTCAAGTTTATTTTGACATTAGATTATCTCAGTATATTTATTTTGGTCATGGAAAATGGATTCGTTCCAGATATTTACCAAGTCATTGCAGAAACTACGACTTATATCATAGTTACAAAGTAGTTTTGAATGATTACCATGGTCACGCCCCTTATACTTATTACAATACCCACAAAACGAAATATTATAAAGGATATAAAGGGAAACCTCAAAAAAGCAGAGGTCAATACAAAGTACATTATGATAATGACCACGATGATCATGATCACCATGATAATGCCCACCATGATAATGGTAATCACAATAATCATGGAGGAAAAGGTCATAATGGAAATGGCAAAGGAGGTAAGCATTAGTCCGATATTCCCTTTTTAAACAAAATTGAAAGTTTATAATTTAAAAAGCTGCAACATTTTAAAGTGTTGCAGCTTTTTTTTTCTTTTAAACAGAAAATTATTTTTTCAAATACAGATTCAACCAATCAAATATAGATTCAAAAACAAAATTACGCACTGGCTTTCTGGACAATACCAAATCATGTATGGCTCCTCCAAAACCAATAATTTTTTTGTGCGGAGAATCAATTAATTTTGCTTTTTCCGTAATATCATCTACATTCAAAATAGCATCTCCCTCAAACATTTCTTCTCCCCAATACTTTGGGTTTACCGATTGGATAGAATGCAAAATCAATATGGGTTTATAAACCGAAATACCGCTTGCTATTTTCAAATGCCCATCGTGTATAGCGTTTATCCATCCAGCATTGATAGAAGGTGCAACGTGAGGTTTCCATTGCAAATTATAATCCCATTCCCCAAAATCATTCTTGTGTAAACTTTTTCCGTAAAATTTTGAAAACCCAATAGGTAAATCAATATTTGGATTTAATCTTCCAAAAAAGGAAAGCACAGGAATAACAGTTTTCTTTTGGATCCAAGGTACATTAAAATCATAAAAAGGACTATTGCATACCAATACATCAAAAAGCGCCTTCTCTTTTCGATCCGAAGCATACAAGGTTATAATCAATCCGCCTGTAGAATGACCATACAGTACTATTTCTTGACTTCCCTCTTCTCTAATTATAGCCAATGCACTGTCTATATCTTCATAATACTCAAATAAACTTCTCACATTGTTTGCCCTATGATTCTGCAAAATAGATCTGCCATATTTCCTTAAATCCAAAGCATAAAAATGATAACCTTTTTTCAAAAATTCTTCGGCTATAACATCTTGAAAAAAATAATCATTAAAACCATGAATACATAAAATGGCTTTAGTTACTCTTGAAGAACCTCTTTTTCGGATTAGTGTAGTAGTAACTTTACCCTCAAAATCATCGGGCTGATTAATGGTCATTTGTTCAAAACCATTTTTCAAAACATCTTCCTCGTATCTCATATTCATTATGGTTAGGTTAATTGTAGACAAAGGGGCTTTTCAAATTCTCATGAATATTTTCATTATAACATTCTCAAATTTAGCATTCTAATTTTAAATAATTGATATAGAAAATTAATATTT
>DATEOV010000400.1:0-2919 GCA_035273645.1 Flavobacterium sp.
AAGAACTATCGTTTACAAATACAATGATGATGTAAAAGGCGAAATGTATAATTTTTTAGATATTGTTCCTGAAGTAACTACGACAATTCAAGACAAAGTACTTCTTTTTCCAAATACCAAACCCAAATACGTTGGAGTTACCGTAAAAGCAGGAAAAAATGATCTAAAAGGAGATTTAAAATTGGAACTACCAAAAGATTGGAAAGTATCACCGCAGTCAATTTCTTTTCAATTGGACAAAAAAGGAATGGAGCAAACGGTCTATTTTGAAGTTACGCCTCCGTCCCAAATGAGTGAAATTATTGGAAAAAGTATTGCTACAATTGATGGAGTTTTATTTGATAAGGAGCAAATCAATATCAATTATGACCATATTACAAAACAGCAGGTTTTAAAAACTTCCGAGGTAAAATGTATCCGATTTGATTTGAAAACCAATGAGGAAAAAATCGCTTATATTATGGGAGCAGGTGATGAAGTTCCAAAAAGTTTGACTCAAATGGGATATAAAGTGACCCTTCTAAAACCGGAAGATATAACACCTGAGAGACTCGATTCCTTTGATGTTGTCATGACTGGTGTTCGCGCTTACAATACTGTTCAGACATTGGCAAACAAACAGAATATTTTGTTTGATTTTGTAAAAAGCGGAAAAACAATGATCGTACAATACAACACTGCCGATGATTTGGTTACATCAAACATCGCTCCCTATCCGCTAAAGATTTCAAGAGATAGGGTAACTGAAGAAAATGCCGAAGTTCGTTTTCTTGCTCCCAATCATCCTGCTTTGAATTACCCAAATACAATCACCCAAAATGATTTTAAAGGTTGGAAACAAGAACAAGGATTGTATTATCCAAAGGAGTTTGACAAAGCCTTTACTCCTATTCTTTCCTCAAATGACAAAGGTGAAAGTGCCAAGGAAGGTGCGCTATTGATTGCTCCTTATGGAAAAGGAAATTATATTTATACGGGTCTGAGCCTTTTTAGAGAATTACCCGAAGGAGTTCCTGGGGCATATAAACTGTTATCTAATATGATTTCGATTAAACCTTCGATAAGCATTCCCAATCAAAAAATGAAACCTTAAAACGAAAAACATGGATTCAAAAAAATCTAAAATCTGGTCAAAAACCTATACATTGGTTCTCGTTGCGAATGCCTTGTTTATCATTATTTTTTATTTAATTATGAAATTATACTCTTAACCTATGCAATTATTTGACTGGATTGTACTGATAGTAACACTATTATTTATTGTAATTTATGGTGCTTGGAAAACACGGGGCAGTAAAAACGTTGAGGATTATATACTCGGTAACAACGAAACCCCTTGGTTTACTGTAGGGCTTTCGGTTATGGCGACACAGGCCAGCGCCATTACTTTTCTTTCCACGCCAGGACAGGCTTATCATGACGGAATGGGATTTGTTCAATTCTATTTTGGACTACCAATTGCAATGGTCATTATATGCCTCACTTTCATACCTATCTATCACAAATACAAAGTTTATACTGCTTATGAGTATTTAGAAAAAAGATTCGACTTAAAAACCCGCTCATTAGCCGCAGTTTTATTTTTGGTCCAAAGAGGTTTAGGTACAGGAATTACTATTTATGCTCCTTCAATCATTTTATCGGCGTTATTGGGATGGGATCTAACTTATATGAATATCATTATTGGTATTTTAGTCATAATTTATACTTTTTCTGGAGGAACCAAAGCAGTAAACGTTACTCAAAAGCAACAAATGTTCGTGATTTTGTCCGGAATGCTGATTACTTTTTTCCTTATTCTGGATTATTTGCCTAATGATATGACATTTGACAACGCCTTGCATATTGCCGGAGCCAATCAAAAAATGAATATTGTAAATTTTTCCTTTGACTTAGATGAAAAATATACTTTTTGGAGTGGAATTACAGGCGGATTCTTTTTGGCATTAGCTTATTTTGGAACAGATCAATCACAGGTAGGCCGCTATTTATCAGGAAAATCGGTAAGGGAAAGCCAAATGGGATTAATCATGAACGGACTTTTAAAAGTACCTATGCAATTTTTAATTTTGCTTACTGGTGTAATGGTTTTTGTCTTTTTTCAATTTAACGGAACTCCAATAAACTTTAACCCAAACAATAAAATAACGGTTGAAAATTCAAAATATAAAAATGAATATCAAAACTTACAGAAAAATTTAGACAAAATATCCGAAGATGAAAAAGTTGTAAATTTATTATACATCGACCAACTCAATCAGGATTATGATAATCCTACCCTTCGAAAAGAGTTGGTTGATTTGGCGCTCAAAGAAAAAGAATTAAGGGCCAAAGCAAGAGAAATAATTTCAAAAGCAGATAACAAAGCCGAAACAAATGACAAAGATTATGTCTTTTTCTATTTCATTCTTCATTATTTGCCCAAAGGTCTTATTGGTTTATTACTGGCTGTAATTATTTCGGCTGCCATGTCCTCTACAGCTTCTGGTTTGAATGCATTGGCTTCTACTACGGCCATTGATATTTACAAACGTAATGTCAAAGAAGAAAAAACCGAAAAACATTATCTGAATGCCACTAAACTTTTTACGCTCATGTGGGGCATCATTGCCATTGCATTTGCCTGTATTGCCTCCCTATTTGAAAATTTAATCCAACTCGTGAATATCATTGGTTCTATATTTTACGGTACTGTTTTAGGGATTTTCTTAGTTGGTTTTTACATAAAAAAAATACACGAAAAATCAATCTACTATAGTGCTATAATTAGTCAAATAACCATTTTTATAATATACTATTTCACCAATTTTATTTATCCAAGTGGGGCAGAAAAATTAGGGTATTTATGGTTGAATTTCATTGGCGCATTACTTACTATCGTATTGTCTTACTTATTTCAAATCACCGTATTTAAGGATG
>DATEOV010000401.1:0-2807 GCA_035273645.1 Flavobacterium sp.
TAAAAAACTTAAACTATCTAACTATAAACAACTTAAATACAAAAACAATCTAATATCAATGAAATTCACCAAATATTTTTGAAGCTTCATTATAGGCACTTTCAAAACTCATTGGACTGCAATTGGTATTTTCTTTTTGAACGGTAAAATAAGAGAGTAATTTTTCTGTAGGCATATTTCCAGTCAATTTATCAGTAGCCATGGGACAGCCTCCAAAACCTTGAATTGCACCATCAAAACGACGACAACCTCCCTTATAGGCTGCATCAATTTTCTCCAACCATTTATCAGGTGTGGTATGAAGATGGGCCCCAAATTCAATTTGAGGATATTGAGGAATCAAATTAGAAAACAAATAATCAATTACTTCGGGTGTAGAACTTCCTACAGTGTCAGAAAGTGATAAAATTTTCACTCCCATTGAAGCTAATTTTTCGGTCCATTGTGCCACAATTTCGACACTCCAGGGATCTCCATATGGATTCCCAAAACCCATCGAAAGATAAGCAACAGTTTCTTTATTGGTCTTATCGGCAAGATTCAAAATCTCATCCAATGTTACCAAGGATTCTGCTATTGTTTTATGCGTATTTCGCATTTGAAAGTTTTCAGAAATCGAAAAAGGAAAACCTAAATATTGAATAGCTGCATGTTCAGAAGCAAGTGTTGCTCCTTGAGAATTGGCAACAATAGCCAATAATTTACTTGTTGTTTTGGATAAATCAAGTTGTTCTAAAACTTCGGCAGTATCTTGCATTTGAGGGATGGCTTTCGCCGAAACAAAACTCCCAAAGTCAATGGTGTCAAAACCTACACGCAATAAAGATTGTAAATAAGCTACCTTTCTTTCGGTAGGAATAAAAGCTTTTATGCCCTGCATAGCGTCTCGTGGACACTCGATAATTTTTATTGACTTCATACCCTTCAAATATATAAAAAAGGTTTTGAGTTACAAAGAAAGAAAAATCGTTATCCTACTATTTTTTTGACAAAATTGCTTTATTTATTTTCTTTACCAAAGCTGGCCCTTCATAGATAAAGCCTGTATATAATTGAATTAGGCTAGCACCTGCTTCTAATTTTTCTAAGGCATCGGCTGCAGAATGTATTCCTCCTACTCCAATAATTGGAAATGCTTTATTACTTTTTTGAGAAAGAAAACGAATCACTTCAGTAGATCTTGATGTCAATGGTTTACCGGACAACCCTCCAGTTTCCGTTTGATTCAAAGAACTCAATCCGCTTCGAGAAATTGTTGTATTGGTTGCTATTACACCTGCAATTTTAGTTTCTTTTACAATATCAATAATATCAAGCAATTGCTCATCAGTAAGATCCGGAGCAATTTTAAGCAATACCGGTTTTTGCTTTGGCTTGGCCAAATTCTTATTCTGCAAAGTTTGAAGTAATTGAGTAAGCGGCTCTTTTTCCTGTAATGCTCTAAGATTTGGTGTATTTGGAGAACTTACATTGACAACAAAATAATCCACATAATCATATAAGGCATCAAAACAAATCTCATAATCTGAGGTAGCATCTTCGTTTAGAGTCACTTTATTTTTCCCTATATTTCCTCCTATAAGAACACCGTCATTTTTCTTTAAACGTTCAACCGCTTCCAGAACACCTCCATTATTAAAGCCCATTCTATTGATGATTGCCGAATCTTCTTTTAAACGAAATAAACGTTTTTTCTCATTTCCAGGCTGACCTTTTGGAGTAAGTGTACCAATTTCTATAAAACCAAAACCTAAATTAGATAGTTCTTTATACAACGTAGCGTCTTTATCAAAACCAGCCGCTAAACCTACGGGATTTTTAAACTTTAAACCAAAAACTTCCGTTTCTAATCTTTTGTCATTTACTTGATATAAAAATCTGAAAAGAGAGGGGAATCCTGGAATTTTCGAAACTATTCTAATTAATGAAAAAGTAAAGTAATGCACTTTTTCAGGGTCAAAACAAAAAAGAATAGGACGTATAAAAATCTTGTACATAGTTCAAATATTGATTGGCACAAAAGTAAAGAAATGTTTTTAGTTTTAAGGTATACAAATGCGTTTAAAGCCGTTCATTTGTTAAATTACCAAACTAAATTCACACTAAACTAAATCATTTAGACACAAAAAATAAAAAACGACACATAAGCATCGCTTTTTATTTTTCCAACCAATTAACAATTAAATTTTATTTTGGCATAGCAGCATTTATTGCCGCTCTATCTATATACTGAATAACTCTGTCCACTTTATCATTCGCATCAAAATGATAATCCGTATGTATCCACTGAGTCATTTCTTTTCCATTTTTATACTTTGCAGTTGTTTTGTACCAAGCAAGCAACCAAACTCCTTTGGCCTCCACGCTTTGAGGCTTATTTACCATAATTGGCAGAAATATAGCATCGCTGAATTTAATGGTTTCAATTACATTGGCTCTTCTTTGTTTCCAATAAGATGCGATTGCTGGTTTTCCTACTAAGCTGTCTCCACTGTTCCATACATAAACTGCACTATCTGCATAAATTTCCATCCAACTGTCCATGTCTCCTTTTTCCATAGCGGCAAGTGTCTTCCTGCCTATTTCAGCATACTTAGGATCTGCGAATTCAGCTGGTTTGGCGATGGTATCGTCAGCAACAACTGCCGTATCCATTTCTTTGGATTCTTCTTTTTTACAACTAACAATTAGGAAAAAACAACTAACAATCAATACGATTTTTTTCATAGCTTAAAATTTAAAGTATTAAAATATTTAGATTAAGCTATTTATAGAAAGGCTAAGTAAATTTAATCAAAAAACTAATA
>DATEOV010000402.1:0-4646 GCA_035273645.1 Flavobacterium sp.
ATTATTGCTCAAAACGGATTGAAAGTTGGTCAGAAAGTTGTTTCTGGACCAGAATCTCAACCTGAAATTGGTAATACATTGCCTTTAAGCAGAATTCCTTTAGGAACTGTAATCTCTTGTATTGAGTTACGTCCAGGTCAAGGAGCAGTAATTGCTCGTTCAGCTGGTACATTTGCTCAATTAATGGCAAGAGATGGAAAATATGCAACAATTAAAATGCCTTCAGGAGAAACAAGATTAATCTTGTTGACTTGTTCAGCTACAATTGGAGCAGTTTCTAATTCAGACCACCAATTAGTTGTATCTGGTAAAGCAGGTAGAACAAGATGGTTAGGAAGAAGACCTAGAACAAGACCTGTTGCAATGAACCCTGTTGATCACCCAATGGGTGGTGGTGAAGGACGTTCTTCTGGTGGACATCCACGTTCAAGAAATGGAATACCAGCTAAAGGTTATAGAACTCGTTCTAAGAAAAACCCGAGTAACAAGTATATCGTAGAACGTAGAAAGAAATAATAAGATATGGCACGTTCATTAAAAAAAGGACCTTTCGTTCATTATAAGTTAGACAAGAAAGTTGCAGAAAACATCGCAGGTGGAAATAAAGGAGTAGTTAAGACATGGTCTAGAGCTTCTATGATTACTCCGGACTTTGTTGGACAAACAATTGCAGTTCATAATGGTCGTCAATTTGTACCAGTTTACGTAACAGAAAACATGGTAGGTCACAAATTAGGAGAATTTTCACCAACTAGATCTTTTAGAGGTCATGCTGGAGCAAAAAATAAAGGTAAAAAATAAGAAGCAATGGGAGTTCGTAAAAGAGAAACAGCAGATGCGAGAAAAGAGGCTAATAAGTCTATAGCTTTCGCAAAATTGAATAACTGCCCTACTTCACCTAGAAAAATGCGCTTAGTAGCGGACTTGGTAAGAGGTCAGAAGGTAGAAAGAGCACTTAACATATTAAGATTCAGTTCAAAAGAAGCTTCAAGAAAATTAGAAAAACTATTATTATCTGCTATCAATAACTGGGAGCAAAAAAATAGTGAAGGTAATCTTGAAGAAGCTGGATTATTTGTTAAAGAAATCCGTGTAGATGGTGGAATGATGTTGAAAAGACTTCGTCCAGCTCCACAAGGTAGAGCACACAGAATAAGAAAACGTTCTAACCACGTGACAATCGTGTTAGGAGCTATCAATAACACACAAAGCAATTCTTAAGCAGCATGGGACAAAAGACAAATCCAATTGGAAATAGACTTGGTATCATCAGAGGATGGGACTCAAACTGGTATGGTGGAAATGATTACGGTGATAAATTAGCCGAAGATTATAAAATCAGAAAGTATATCCATGCTCGTTTATCAAAAGCTAGTGTATCAAAAGTAATCATCGAGAGAACTTTGAAACTTGTAACCGTTACTATCACTACTGCTAGACCTGGTATTATTATCGGAAAAGGCGGACAAGAGGTAGACAAGTTGAAAGAGGAACTTAAGAAAATTACTGACAAAGAGGTTCAAATCAACATCTTTGAAATAAAAAGACCTGAACTTGACGCGTATCTAGTTGCTACAAGCATCTGTCGTCAAATCGAAAGCCGTATTTCTTACAGACGTGCAATCAAAATGGCTATTGCTGCTTCTATGCGTATGAACGCTGAAGGTATCAAAGTTTTGATTTCTGGTCGTTTGAATGGTGCTGAGATGGCTCGTTCAGAGGGTTTCAAAGAAGGTAGAATTCCTCTATCAACTTTCAGAGCTGATATTGATTATGCTTTGGCTGAAGCTCATACTACTTATGGTAGAATGGGTATCAAAGTATGGATCATGAAAGGTGAAGTTTACGGAAAGAGAGATCTTTCTCCACTTGCCGGAATGGACAAAAAACAAGCTGGTGGTAAAGGTGGGGATGCTCCAAGAGGAGACAGAAAACCTTTTAATAAAGGTGGAAAACCTGACGCTCGTAAAAGAAAGTAATTTTTTAAATTTAAAGAAAAATGTTACAACCTAAAAGAACAAAATACCGTAAGGTACAAAAGGGTAAAATGAAAGGGAACTCTCAAAGAGGGCATGAACTTTCTAATGGAATGTTTGGTATTAAATCTGTACATGAAGATGGAATGTTCTTAACCTCTCGTCAAATCGAAGCTGCACGTATCGCTGCAACTCGTTTTATGAAAAGAGAAGGACAATTATGGATCAAAATATTTCCAGACAAACCTATCACTAAGAAACCTCTTGAGGTACGTATGGGTAAAGGTAAAGGTGCCGTTGAATATTGGGCTGCCGTTGTTAAACCCGGAAGAATTATGTTTGAAGTTGGAGGAGTTCCTTTGTCAGTTGCAAAAGAGGCATTACGTCTTGCAGCACAAAAGCTTCCAGTAAAAACTAAATTCGTTATTGCTAGAGATTTCGAAGCATAATCTATATTATATTATGAAACAATCAGAAATAAAAGATCTTTCTGCAGCGGAGTTGCAAGAAAAACTTAGCCAGACTAAGAAGGCATATGCCGACCTAAAAATGGCTCACGCTATTTCTCCAATTGAGAACCCACTTCAAATTAGAAGTGTAAGAAGAACAGTTGCAAGACTAGCTACAGAACTTACTAAAAGAGAGTTACAATAATTGTATTCTGCTGAAAGATGGAAGAAAAAAGAAATTTAAGAAAAGAAAGAATTGGGGTTGTTACTTCAAACAAAATGGATAAATCCATTGTAGTCGCTCAAGTGACTAGAGTAAAACACCCATTATACGGTAAGTTCGTGTTGAAAACAAAGAAATTTGTTGCACATGACGAAACAAACGACTGTAACATTGGAGATACTGTAAGAATTAGCGAAACGCGTCCTTTGAGTAAATCAAAATGTTGGAGATTAGTTGAAATCCTAGAAAGAGCTAAATAATTATGGTACAACAAGAATCAAGACTAAAAGTAGCAGATAACACGGGAGCAAAAGAAGTTTTAACTATCCGTGTTTTAGGAGGTACCAAAAGAAGGTATGCCTCTGTTGGAGACAAGATTGTAGTATCTATAAAAGACGCAACACCTAACGGAAACGTTAAAAAAGGTGCTGTTTCAACTGCAGTTGTTGTACGTACCAAAAAAGAAGTGAGAAGAGCTGATGGTTCTTATATCCGTTTCGATGATAATGCATGTGTTCTTTTGAATGCTGCAGGGGAAATGAGAGGAACTCGTGTTTTTGGTCCGGTAGCAAGAGAACTTCGTGAAAAACAATTCATGAAAATTGTATCATTAGCACCAGAAGTGCTTTAATTCGTTTTAAGATGATAAAGCTAAAAATAAAATCAGGAGACATCGTAAGAGTAATTGCTGGAGACCATAAAGGTGAAGAAGGTAAAGTTTTACGTGTATACCGTGAGAAAAACAAAGCAATTGTTGAAGGTGTAAATATGGTTTCTAAACACACGAAACCTAGTGCAAAAAGCCCTCAAGGTGGTATTGTAAAAAAAGAAGCTTCTATTCAAATATCTAATATATCTTTAATTGATCCTAAAACTAAGGAAACAACAAGAGTAGGTATTAGAGTTGAAGGAGATAAGAAAGTAAGATTTTCAAAAAAATCTAATCAAGTACTATAGTAATGGCATATATACCTAGACTAAAAGAAGAATATAAGAGTAGAGTTATCTCTGCTCTTAAAGAAGAATTCGGTTACACAAACGTAATGCAAGTTCCAAAATTGGAAAAAATCGTTTTGAGTAAAGGAGTTGGTGCAGCAGTATCTGATAAAAAATTGATTGACTATGCAGTTGATGAATTAACAAAGATAACTGGACAAAAAGCAGTATCTACTATTTCAAAGAAAGACGTTGCGTCTTTCAAATTGAGAAAAGGGATGCCTATTGGAGCAAAAGTTACTTTGCGAGGTGAAAGAATGTATGAGTTTTTAGATAGACTTATCACTTCTGCATTACCACGTGTTAGAGATTTCAGTGGTATTAAAGCAACTGGTTTTGACGGTAGAGGAAACTATAATTTAGGTGTTTTAGAGCAAATCATTTTCCCTGAAATTGATATTGACAAAGTAAATAAAATATCTGGAATGGACATTTCTTTTGTAACTACTGCAAAAACAGATAAAGAAGCAAAGTCATTGTTGGCTGAATTAGGTTTACCTTTTAAAAAGAATTAAGATATGGCTAAAGAATCAATGAAAGCCCGTGAGGTTAAGAGAGAAAAAACGGTAGCTAAGTATGCTGAGAAAAGAAAAGCTTTGTTAGAAGCTGGAGATTTCGTAGGTTTGCAAAAATTACCGAAAAATGCTTCGCCAGTTCGTTTGCACAATCGTTGCAAATTGACAGGTAGACCAAGAGGGTATATGCGTCAATTCGGTATTTCACGTGTTACATTCCGTGAAATGGCTAACAATGGATTGATACCGGGTGTTAAAAAAGCATCTTGGTAGAAAAAATATTCAGACGTGAGTAATCACGTCTGTTTTTCACATTTATAAACTGGTTTCAGGTTCGATTACGTTTAATCGAAAACCGTTACCGCAAATCAATACTTATGTATACAGATCCAATTGCAGATTATTTGACGAGAGTTAGAAACGCTGTGGCTGCAAACCACAAAGTTGTCGAAATTCCAGCATCTAATCTAAAAAAAGAAATAACAAA
>DATEOV010000403.1:0-7388 GCA_035273645.1 Flavobacterium sp.
GTGAGGTAAATCGCTTTCTGCATCCGGCACTTTACCAATATCGTGAAGTAATCCAGCTCTTTTGGCAAGTTTAACGTTTAATCCTAATTCAGCTGCCATAATTCCACAAAGTTTAGAAACTTCACGGGAGTGTTGCAATAAATTTTGTCCGTAAGAAGAACGATATTTCATTCTACCAACTACTTTTATTAACTCTGGGTGTAATCCGTGGATTCCCAAATCAATAACGGTACGTTTACCAACTTCGATGATTTCATCATCAATTTGTTTAGTTGTTTTCGCAACTACTTCTTCAATACGAGCAGGGTGAATACGTCCGTCTGTAACTAATTTGTGCAATGCCAAACGAGCAATTTCTCTACGAACAGGATCGAAACAAGAAAGAATAATCGCCTCAGGAGTGTCATCAACGATGATTTCAACTCCAGTTGCCGCTTCAAGCGCCCTAATATTTCTACCTTCGCGTCCAATGATTCTACCTTTCACATCATCCGATTCGATGTTGAAAACAGAAACGCAGTTTTCTACGGCTTCTTCGGTTCCAACTCTTTGGATAGTGTTGATGATAATTTTTTTGGCTTCCTGTTGTGCGGTTAATTTAGCCTCTTCAATGGTGTCTTGAATATGAGACATTGCTTTACTCTTCGCTTCACCTTTAAGACCTTCAATAAGTTGTTCTTTGGCTTCATCAGCAGATAGTCCAGAAATAACTTCTAGTTGTTGTAGTTGACTTTTGTGCAGTCTATCAACCTCTACTTGTTTTTTCTCTAAATTTTCAATTTTAGACTCGTATTCTGCAGTTTTTGCTTCAAAATCATCATTTACTTTCTTTGCTTTTGATAATTCATTTGAAATCTGTGATTCTTTGTCGCGAACTCTTTTTTCTACTTCAGCTACTTTTTTGTCTCTTGCTAAAATTACTTGTTCGTGTTCCGATTTTAATTCAATAAATTTTTCTTTTGCTTGAAGAATTTTGTCTTTTTTAATGTTTTCGGCTTCAAGATTGGCGTCTTTTAGTATTGAGGCTGCTTCTTTTTTTGCACTTTTAATCAAATTAGAGATATTGCTTTTTTCGATGATTTTGGCGATGCCAAATCCTAGCGCAATACCCGTAATTCCTGAAATAATTATTGTTATGATGTCCATGTTTGTTAAAAATTTATATATAAAAAAAGCCTACATTAGAAGTTGTATAAACTCGAAAAGACAAGTTTTGAGCTAACTCACTGTTCAAGTTTCCTCGCCGAAGCGTGGCATACTATAGTAGTGATGATTCGCTCATTCTAAATTGTTAGTGTTGAGTTTACCAATATGAACTAATGTAGGCAGTATCTTAGTCTTTGTAAAGAACGTTTAATTTTCGAGATATTCGTCTAAAAGCAAATTGATTTTGTTTAATCTTTCAATGGTTTCTTCTCCATTTATAGCATTGTCAATCTGTTTTTGTTCTGCTTGAGACGCAAATTGTAAAGCGCACATAGCTAATACATCTTGTTTGTCTCGCACAGCATAACTTTCTTCAAACTGCTTAATCATTGCATCAATTTTTTTGGAAGCAGTCCTAAGTCCTTCTTCCTGAGAGAAATCTACCGTTAACGGATAAACTCTGTCTGCAATTGATATTTTAATTTTAAGCTTTTCGTCCATATTTTTTACTAATCTGATAGCTGGGCTATACAGTAATCAATTTCACGAATTATTGAATTTATTTTAAGCTTTGTATCTCTTTTGTTATCATCACTGCCTAATAATGCATTGGCTATTTTGAGTGTCTCTAATTGTGTTTTTAAAGCTTCAATCTCTTTGGATTGATTTTGTACTAACACTGCAGCGTTCTTTAACTCTATGTATAATTCTTGATTGTTTTTCTCCAAACTTTTTATTTTCAAAAAAAGTTTTCCAATCTTATTTTCAAGAGTATCAATTATTTCTGCAATCACACTCATTATAATTCCTATTCATTACTTAATCTTACAAAGTTAGTATTCCTTTTTATTATTGCAATATTTTATCGATTTTTTTACGTTAAAATAATCAATTATTTATAAATCAGTTTATTGGGTTTTGGTTTTATTTTATCTTGTGGGTTTTAGTTGCTTTTTTTATCTTAGCAAAAATGTATTCCATGAAATGAGCATAGTCCAAAATCGGTCGCAGACACTAATGCTGTTATGCGAATTACATTTGACCGATAAAATACAATAAATATTCACAAATGAAATTTTCTTTTTTTTTATTAGTCTTCACAACTACGCTTTTTGCTCAAACTGATTATCCTAAAAATTATTTTAGTCCTCCACTTGATATTCCGCTACAATTATCTGGAAATTTTGGCGAATTGAGGCCTAATCACTTTCATGCTGGTTTTGATATGAAAACCCTTCAAAGAGAAGGATTAAACGTGTATGCAGTTGCTGATGGTTATGTTTCGAGAATCAAGATTTCTACTTTTGGAAACGGAAAAACAATTTATATTGATCATCCAAATGGATTTACTTCAGTCTATGGCCATCTACAAAAAGCAACTGACTCCATTGAGAGTTTTATAAAGAAAACGCATTATAAAGAGCAGTCTTTTGAAATTGAAATGTATTTTAAACCCAATGAAATGCCTGTTAAAAAAGGGCAATTAATTGCTGTTTCCGGAAATACGGGTGCTTCCGAAGGACCACATCTCCATTTTGAATTTCGAGATACTAAAACAGAGAAAATTATCAACCCTATGTTTTTTGGATTTGATGCTTTGATGAAAGATAACAAGAAGCCAATAGTCTCCAATTTGTATGCTTATCCTTTAGATTTAAAAACAACGGTCAATCATTCGCAACAAGCTATACCAATTAATTTGTCGTTACAAAAGGACGGAACTTATATGGCTGATAAAGTTATTGCCAATGGGAAAATTGGTTTTGGTATCATTGCTAATGATTATGATGATGTGTCTTTTAACAAAAATGGCGTTTTTGACGTGAACTTGTCATGTAACGGAAAATCTATTTTTGGTTATCAATTCAATACCTATTCTTTTGATGAAATGCGATATGTAAATGTATTAATTGATTATTCACGTTATAAAAAAACAGGACAAAGAGTCCAAAAGTTATTTATGGATCCCCCTTATAATTTGGGTATCATAAAATCCGATGAAACAAACGGTATTGTCACAGTGCTTCCCAATTTGACTTCGGTTTGTAGTTTGGTGGTTTCTGACTTTTATGGAAATAAAACCACAATTGCGATTCCTGTTGAATATGATTTGCTTTCAACTATAATCGAAAAAGAACCCGTTGTCGCTAATTATGTTGTAAAGGCATCTAAGGATTGTTTTTTTGAAAAAGACAAATGTTCTGTTTTCTTTCCTGCTGGTACATTTTATGATGACTTTAATTTGAATTTTGATGTAAAGAATAATGTTTTGACCGCGCATGACGATACTGTTCCGGCACATACCAACTTTACAATTACTATGGAAAATGATAGTTACCCAGCGGAACAAAAAGACAAAGTACTTATTGGAAGAATAGATGGTGGAAGGGTGAGTTACAATACGACTCGTCAAAAAAACAATGTCTATGAGATTAGAGCAAAAACTTTGGGACAGTATAAATTAGTGTTAGATACAATTGCACCCGTAATTAAGATTGCAAAATCTATTGAAGGGAAAAAATTGGACAATCAAAAACTACTTCAAGTGAGTATATCGGATAGTTTGTCTGGAATCAAATCGTATAATGGTTATCTTAACGGAAAATGGATTTTGATGGAATACGATAATAAAACAAAACTTTTGACTCATGATTTTAGTGACGGAATTGTTGCTGAAGGTGACAATGAATTAAAAGTGGAGGTAGTTGATAATGTAGGGAATTCTTCTATCTTTGAAACTCATTTTCAAAGAAATCAAAAACAGTAAAAGCAAAATCAATTGAATATTTTTAAATCCCTATGTTGTTTTATTTTTTTATGGATGGGAATGAATTCATTTGCTCAAACGGCTTTTGTAAAAGGTATCGTTTTGGATGGGAAGAATCTTCCTATTGAGGGTGTAAATGTATCTTGTCCTAATAATACTGCTCAGACCAATGAAAAAGGATTTTATCAAATAGCTATTCCACCCAATCAAATAATCATAGTGGAATTTACCCATATTTCTTTAAAAAAAGCTAGTTTAAAAGTTTCTTTAAAGCCAAATGAAGTTTATGTGTTTAATATGCGCATGAATGATCAAGAGGAACAAATGGGCGAGGTTATCATCAATAGCAATAATAAAAAAACGGTTCAAGGGATTGTTACTTTTGAAGCCAAAGACATTCGTTTTATTCCGGGTGCCAATGCAGGTATCGAAAATGTTTTGAAAACATTACCAGGAGTAAATTCGAATAATGAACTAAGTACGCAATATTCGGTACGTGGTGGAAATTATGACGAGAATTTGGTTTATGTCAATGAAGTAGAAGTTTATCGCCCTTTTCTAATTCGATCTGGGCAGCAGGAAGGATTGAGTTTTACCAATACCGATTTAGTGCAAAATATAGAATTTTCGGCTGGAGGTTTTCAGGCGAAGTATGGTGATAAAATGTCTTCTGTTTTGGATATCACCTATAGAAATCCGACACAATTTGGAGCAATTCTAGAAATGAGTTTTCTAGGAGGAAGCCTTGCTATTGATGCTGTTTCTAAAGATAAAAAATGGTCGGCAATTACAGGAATAAGATATAGAAATAACAGCCTTCTTGTCAATAGCCAGGAAACCCAAACAAATTACACTCCTACTTTTGCAGATATCCAAACCAATATCAATTATCAAGCTTCGGCAAAATGGCAATGGAGTTTTCTAGGTAATATTTCTCAGAATAAATATTTGTATCAACCACTGACTCGCCAAACCAATTTTGGTACTGCAGATGCACCAATGGCTCTTGCTGTTTATTATGAAGGCAAGGAGAAAGACAAATATGATACTTATTTCGGGGCTTTAAAAAGCACTTATCAAGTGAGTGATAGTTTTAGCCTAAAATTTATTGGATCTGTATTTCATACGATAGAACAAGAATATTTTGATATTTATGCACAATATCGTTTAGGGGAAGTGGATACTAATATAGGATCCGATACTTATGGTGATATTGTTTTTTCAAGAGGAATTGGTTCCCAACTTAATCACGCTCGAAATGATTTGGATGCCTTAATTGCCAATTTGGAAGTAAAAGGATTAAAGAATTGGAAACAAAATCAAATTGAATGGGGAGTTAAATATACCCGAGAATCCATTCGAGACCGAATTTCGGAATGGGAAGTTATTGATTCAGCTGGTTTTTCGATACGACCTCCACTTGTTCTGCCTAAAAATGATGAGCCTTATCAGCCATATGCAGGACTGTTGATGCCGTATCAATATGTATATGCCATTAATTTTACAAATATTGATAGATTTTCGGCTTATGGACAATGGGGACGGAAAGACAATTTAGGAACAAACGAGATTTGGTATAATTTGGGTATACGAATGCAAAGTTGGGAAGTGTCAGGTGATAATTTAGCTAGTAATTTTCAAACTATTTTTAGTCCAAGAGCTCAATTTGCCATCAAGCCAGATTGGAAAAAAGACATGCTTTTCAGATTTACAGCAGGTATTTACAGTCAACCTCCATTTTATAGGGAGTTACGCGATTATGATGGAGTAGTGCAGCCCAATACGAAAGCCCAAAAATCCATAAATTTTGTTTTGGGTAATGATTATAGTTTTAAAATGTGGAAACGCCCTTTTAAATTGGTTACCGAAGCCTATTATAAAAAAATGACGGATGTAAATCCTTATACAGTTGATAATGTAAGGATACGTTATGCAGCGAATAATAATGCTGTAGCGTATGCTCAAGGGCTTGATGTCCGACTTAACGGAGAATTTGTTCCCGGAACCGATTCTTGGATTAGTTTTGGGTATCTAAAAACAGAAGAGAATATTGATGATAAAGGATATATTGCCAGACCAACGGATCAACGATTAAAATTTGGGCTTTTGTTCCAAGATTATATGCCAAAGATTCCAAGTTTGAAACTGTATCTTAATATGGTTTACAATACAGGATTGCCGGGTGGTTCACCAGCTTATGCCGATCCGTATTTGTACCAAAACAGATTGAACGATTATCGTCGGGTTGATGTTGGGTTTTCGAAAGTCTTTATTGATCAAAAAGTTGGGATGTCGAATAAGAAATTTTTTAAGAATTTTAAAGAACTATCTTTGGGTTTTGAAATTTTCAATCTTTTTGATAATCAAAATGCCATTACCAATACTTGGGTTCGTGATGTATATACCAAAACAGAATATGCGATTCCAAATTATATGACAACCCGAGTTTTTAACTTGAAGTTAAATATGAGGTTATAGTTTGTTTTGTCGGGATTGGCAGGATTAATAAATCTGTTGTATATTTCCTTTCCATTTTTAAAAATGATTACATTTGAGTTTATTTTTTAATATTAGAATTATTATGAGAACATCACATTTTGTCTATATTGGGATTTCGCTTTTGCTTTTAGCAAGCTGTAAAGAAGAAATTGAAAAGCCGAAAGTGACTTACGATGCTTCAAAAGTTGGGAGAGAACTTACCAAAGCCGATTCTACCCAGATAAAAATTGCCGATTTGCCAATTCAAATGCAAGGAACTGATTATTTGATTCATCCTGTAGGTGATTTGAGTGTTTATGAAAAAGGTACAAAAAACAGATACGGTTCTTCAAGTGTGAATGATTTGAGTTTTACTATATCAAATGCATCCGAGTATGAAATTACAGGATTTTTGCAGAATATTAAATTCCAAAAAATAGGTTCAGATTCTATAAAAGCATTGACAGATAAGCCTGTTTTGATTCAAACGGCAACATACTTAAAAACCATTTCCGACAAAATCAACAAGCAAATTATGGTGTATTCGATGATGGATATGGATACCAATAAAGATGGTAAACTCGATGTAAGCGATATTACAACATTGTATTTGAGTGAAATTAGCGGAGATAAATTGACCAAAGTTTCTCCAGATTTACAGGAATTGATTGATTGGAACTTAATCGAATCCCAAAAACGTTTGTATTTTAGAACGGTTGAAGATACCAACAAAAACGGAAAATTTGACAGTAAAGATGTGGTGCATTATAATTACATCGATTTGGCTGATAAAGATTGGAAAGTAGAGAGCTATAATCCAATATAAAACCTAAATTAAAATATCGCTTTCTAAATCAGATTTTTCTATTTCAAAATCAAAACCCAATTGCGTTACCAATTGAATTACTAGATTTTTGTACCAATTTTCGGATTTGGGATGAATGTATATTTTTTCAATCAATTGGGTAATGTCTACATTTATTTTTAGCCCATCATT
>DATEOV010000404.1:0-4183 GCA_035273645.1 Flavobacterium sp.
AAAATTATTAAGACTGATAATCAATTGATTACCATTTGTGTTTTAAAGTTATCAAATGTTTAATTTAATTTCTTCTTTAAGCCAAATTGATCTGTAATGTATGTCTTTTCAAGTGTAAAAGAGAATTCAGAACCAATTCCAAACTCACTTTCGACATAAATTTTTTCCTTATGAGCTTCAATAATATGTTTCACAATGGAAAGCCCTAAACCTGAACCTCCTTCGGTACGGGAACCACTTTTGTCGACTCTATAAAATCGTTCAAAAAGTCTAGGTATATTCTGTATTTCAATTCCTTCTCCGTTATCGGTAACTCGAACCAATACTTTTTTATTGGTCAAATTCACAATCGACACTTCAGTTAAACCGCCTTCTTTTCCATATTTAATGGAGTTTACGATCAAATTCTCGACTACTTGCTGAATTTTATCTTTGTCACCATTTACAAAAATGGGCTGAATATTATCATTTTCGAATGCCAAAGTGATATTCTTTTTATCGGCTTTCATTTCCAACAAATCAAAAACATTTTGAATCAGTTTTACTATATCAAATTTTGTAAAATCAAGATTCAAATCTCCCGATTCCAATTTGGTAATCATATCCAAATCTTCCACGATATAAATCAATCGCTCTACTCCTTTTTCGGCACGCTTCAAGTATTTCTTTCTAATGGACTTGTCATCCATAGCGCCATCAATAAGAGTTGATAAATAACCTTGAACCGTAAATAATGGCGTTTTAAGCTCATGGGAAACATTTCCTAAAAACTCTCTTCTATACTCTTCACGTATTTGAAGCATTTCGATTTCCAACTTTTTATCGGTGGCAAACTTCTTTACTTCCCGTGTTAAAGTTTCCATATCGGTGGTGATGGGCTTATTGATAAATGTACTCGATTCCAATAATGCCACATCATCGTAAATTTTCTTTACTCTTCGGTAAATGAACCGTTCAACTCGGTATTGTAAAACAAAAAACGAAAATACATAAACAAAAAACAGACTAATGAAACCAAACAACAACATATTTGCAAAAGAAGATTTGAACAGTATTACAGATAAGATCATGCAAAATCCTGAGACAAATAAACTGATATACAAAGCTGATTTTATAGCAAACTTGTAACTTTTTTTGAAATTGATTTTCATTATTAATTTAGCACACGCATTATGTTATTTGAAAAGAATTTTAAAATCTATCAAAAGTACCATTTATTTAAACTTCAAATTTATACCCTACTCCTTTTATGGTCTTAAAAAGATCATCTCCTATTTTTTCACGAAGTTTTCTAATGTGAACATCAATTGTTCTACCACCAACAACTACATCATTTCCCCAAACCTTATCCAGTATTTCTTCTCGTTTGAAAACTTTTCCAGGTTTTGAAGCTAACAGATAAAACAATTCAAATTCTTTTCTTGGCAAGGCAATTTCTAGATTATCCTTTACAATTTTATATTCTTCACGGTTGATTTCTATTCCGCCCACATTAAGAGTTTCACTGTTTTGATCTTGTTCTTTCAATCTTCGCAACAATGCTTTCACTTTGCTAACCAATAATTTTGGTTTTATCGGCTTAGTAATATAATCATCGGCACCGGCATCAAATCCAGCCACTTGAGAATAATCTTCACTTCTTGCTGTCAAAAATGTAATGATAACATTATTCAACTCGGGTATTCTTCTAATATGTTCACAAGCTTCCATTCCGTCCATTTCTGGCATCATAACATCCATTATGATAAGGCTTGGTATTTCTTTTCTTGCTTTTTCAATAGCATCTTTACCATTGACAGCCGTAACAATCTGATATCCTTCTTGCGCTAAGTTATAGCCTACAATTTCTAAAATATCTGGTTCATCATCAACCAGAAGAATCTTGGTGTTTCTTTTCTTCATATTTAATAGCAAAAATTAAGTTTTTCTATTGTATTTATCTCTTAATTAAACACAATGACTTTTTATTGCAATGTAAAAGTAATAATAAACGGTAACTATCAATACTAAAAAAGCTTACTTAACCTTAATTTAATATGGTAACAATTTCATAATAATTATGATATCCATTCATAACCTGATGTTAACACAAAGACTAGAATCCCACCATTTCTTTGCAGAAAATTAAATACTACTTAAAATGAAATTAAAATTTCTATTCTTTACACTGTTTATTTGTGTTATTGGTTTCTCACAAAACAAAGGAACAATAACTGGTGTTTTATTAGACAAAGATTCCAATAATCAATCTTTACCATTTGCCAATGTGCTGATAAAAGGAACGAAAATTGGCGCCAACACTGATGTAGAAGGAAAATATACAATTGCTATAGCTCCAGGGAATTATACTGTACAATTTAGTTTTGTAGGTTATGAAACTACTGAGGTTCCCGTAACTGTAGTAGCAAACGGAACTGTAACTGCAAATAGCTCTTTGGGTTCTGGGAGTTACAAACTAAAAGACGTAGTTATCAAATCAAGTGGCGGACGCGAAAAAGAAACAGCATTATTATTGGAACAAAAAAATGCAGTTGTAATCAAGCAAAGTATAGGCGCACAAGAAATGTCCAGAAAAGGGGTTAGCGATGTTGAAGAGGGTTTAACCAAAATAACCGGAATCACAAAAGTAGGTTCAAGAGGTTTATTCGTACGTGGACTAGAAGACCGTTATAATAACTTATTGATTAATGATTTGGCAACGCCTTCAAACAATCCTTATAACAAATACATTGCTTTGGATTTATTCCCAACTGACATTGTGGGTGTAATTGATGTTTACAAAACATTTAACACTAATATTTATGGTGATTTTGCCGGAGGTACTTTTAATATCCAAACAACAAGACCATCTAAAAGCATTACAAAATTAAGCATCGGAATTGGTTATACCACAAATAATAGTTTGTCTGATTTTTTAATTGCTGAAAACGCCGATTCTCCAGAAGGCTTTTTTGGATTAACTGGAAAATACCGAAAACTTCCTTCCGCTTTAGGAAGCTCACCAACATCTGTAACCATGACGCCAGAGCAATCATTGAATGCCTATAAAGACAGTGGTTTCAATGTTGCCGACACTAAAAGCCCATTAAACACAAGTATCGGTTTCTTGAATTCAGAAAAATTTGATTTCGAAAACGAAAAAAGCTTTTCTTATTTGTTGTCACTTTCATTCGATAATGACTATAAAATTACAAACGGAGTACAAAGAAACTTCAATAACAATCCATCGGGTTATGTTTACAACAGTAATTTCATAACTACTGATTACACATATGAAACTTCTTTTACAGGATTGATTGGTTTAAATTACAATACAAAAAAACTAAAACTGTCTTACAACACTACCTACATTAAGACAACAAAAAGTTTAATACAAGATCAATTCGGGGTTCCAAATACTAGCACAGCAAACAATGATGTTTTAATAAGAACGAATCAATTGGATGAAACAGCATATCTAAACAATCAATTATTAGGAGAATATGCTCTAACTGAAAATAACGATCAAAATATAAAAGCTGGAGTTTCCTATGCTTTTACAAAATTTGCTCAACCAGACCGTAAATTTTTCTCTGGACCAAAATCAGGAGATACTGACATCACTACCTCAATTGCAGGAAACAATTTTATTCGCCAATATCTAGACATCACCAGTGATTATTATTATTCAGGATTGGCAGAGTACAATTATAAATTTGGAAAAGAAGAAAAAAACAAAAAGTTCTCAGTAGGTTACAATGGCTATGCTTCAAACATGGAGTCTTCCTATCGATTTGTAGCTCCTACGACTGGACCAACATTTACAGGACCCATTAACACTATTGATAGCCAATTAAACAGTTATTTAGCCAATAATGATTTTGCTTTTAGAGAAAGCTCTAACGCTACTTGGCAAGCCAAATTATTTCAATCTTCGAATGCTGGTTATGCAAATCTATTGTACAATTTTGACAATAAATGGGAAGTTAACGGAGGTTTGCGTGTAGAAAGTACGTTAAGAGAAACTCAATACAGAGCCCAAGGATCTTTCGACGATCCATTTATAAAATTATCCTATGATAATTTATACTTTTTGCCTTCATTGAATGTAAAATATGAAGTTACAGACGCTTCTAACATGCGATTCTCTGCCACAAAAACATATACTTTGCCTATTATAATGGAAGCCTACCCAATAGAATAC
>DATEOV010000405.1:0-2005 GCA_035273645.1 Flavobacterium sp.
TTATAATATATAGATAATATGAATAAACCCATCAGTACAAAAAAGACTATTACTTTTCCCCAATTAGTTTCATGTGTTATTCTAACGTCTTCTTTTATCATTTTTAATTTCCGATGAATGAAAAATATCAAATAACACGAATTTATAATCTGCTATAATTTCAATTATTCCAATTTACATCACCGCCGTCGAAACTCTCGGCTTATAATCCTTGGCAATATCCGCGATCAATTTGATATGGTTTGGGGTTGTTCCGCAACAACCGCCAATGATGTTTATTAAATTATCGTCTAAATAACTTTTAATTTGTGCTTGCATTTCCTCTGGTGTTTCATCGTATTCTCCAAAAGCGTTTGGCAATCCAGCATTTGGATGCGCCGAAATGTTAAAAGAAGTATTATGTGACAAAGTCTGCAAATACGGTTTCAATAAATCGGCACCAAGGGCACAATTAAATCCTACGCTCAACAACGGAATATGTGACACCGAAACCAAAAAGGCTTCCACCGTTTGTCCAGAAAGTGTTCTTCCAGAAGCATCCGTTATCGTTCCTGAAACCATGATTGGAATATCAAGATTGCGTTCTTCTTTCACTTGCTCGATTGCAAAAAGTGCTGCTTTGGCATTTAATGTATCAAAAATAGTTTCCACCAAAAGCAAATCACAACCGCCGTCCATTAAGGCTTCAACTTGTTGTTTGTAAGCAATGCGCAAATCATCAAAAGTCACTGCTCTATATCCTGGATCGTTTACGTCTGGCGACATACTCGCCGTACGGTTTGTCGGGCCAATTGAACCGGCAACAAAACGAGGTTGGTTTGGATTTTTTGCAGTGAATTCATCGGCTACTTCTCGGGCAATTTTTGCCGATTCGTAGTTCAATTCATAAACATATTCTTCTAGGTAATAATCCGCCATTCCGATGGCGGTTCCTGAGAAAGTATTGGTTTCCACAATATCGGCTCCTGCTTCAAAATAAGCTGCGTGAACCGCTTTGATAGCTTGAGGTTGCGTTAGAGACAATAAATCGTTGTTCCCTTTTAGCGGATGTGGAAAATCTTTGAATCGTTCGCCACGAAAATCTTCTTCAGAGAAATTATAACGTTGCAGCATTGTCCCCATTGCTCCGTCGAGCACGAGTATTCTCTTTTTTATTTCTTCTTGAATTGTTGACATATTTTTTATTTCTCGCAAAGACGCAAAGGCGCTAAGCTCATTATTAATTCCAAAAATTCCTGATTTTGGCTCTTTAGCCCCGATGGAAGCAATATCCTTTTATTCTGGGGTTCAGAATAAAAGATATAGCGTACAGCGGGAACGATGACTGCAAAAAATGCGCCAATTATTCGCTCTAAAAAAATATCGAAATGTTGTCAGGAAAAGGTTTGAAAAATACAGAGATGTATTCTTGTGTTATCTATCCGCGCAATGCGTGGTAGAATGTAGCACCTTCTTTAAAAAAGTAAAGGGTTGCTAAGGTTTCATCGGGTCTTTTCCCTCCGCCTTTCGTGATAACTTTCAATAAAAATAGGAACAGTGCAAAGAAACGACATAACGCCAACAATTGCAAGTTTTTTTTTTTAGATTCTAAAGTTCTGAGCGACTAAGACTCTAAGTCAAAATTTTCATTCCAAATCATTATAAAAAAAGCTCAAACTATATTGCAAGTTTGAGCTTTTTTGAAAATCTTAGCTTCTCAGCTTCTTAGTAATTCAGCAACTTAAACAATTGCTTTCACTACCGCTTTTGGAGCTTCTTTACGAGTACCGTCGAATCCGTCAACTCCGGAAACGGTAGTGTATTTCATCACATATTTTTTACCTGGATTGATGATTTGGTAAGCCGCTTGACACATTAATGTAGCCTCGTGGAATCCGCAAAGAATCAATTTCAATTTCCCTGGATAGGTATTTACGTCACCGATGGCGAAAATTCCAGGAATGTTTGTTTGGTAATCCAAAGCATTATTAACTTTAATTGCATTTTTTTCGATTTCTAATCCCCA
>DATEOV010000406.1:0-8240 GCA_035273645.1 Flavobacterium sp.
AAATGAACTTTAAGGCAATTTTTAGGTGGTAGGTTGGTAATTTCTTTTAAAATTGGAATGCTGCTCCTATTTGAAAAACTTGATTTTTTCCTGAAAAAGTAGGATTATCGAATGTATCATCCAAACCTGTGATGTATCTAGCATTTATAGACAATCCAAGAGGTAAGTTAAGAGACGTTCCAAAAGCCCATGAAGGCACAAAACTGTTTGTATCAGTAACAATATTGTCTACATTGTCTGAAACTACAAATCCAAATTGTGGTCCTGTTTCAAAACTCAATAATTTAACAACATATATTTTTGCTAAAATAGGTACAGTAAGATAATCGATTTTTGTGTCTTTTGCATTGTCAACCTCAAACCCTTCTTGAGAATACTGTACTTCGGGCTGTATAAAAAGTAAACTCTTTACCAATGGGATTTCTTTGTAAACACCAACGTAAAGACCTGTTTTAGCGTTTGTGTCCCAACCATTTCCGCTAATATCTGAAATGTTGGCTCCTGCTCTAACTCCCCAAGCTTGTGCTGAAGCTGCATTAGATACTAATACTATGAAAGCACTTAACAGTAAAATTTTTAATGATCGCATATTTTTTATTTTTTAAATTAGTAACTCAATTAATAGAGTTTATTGACCTCAAAAGTAGTATAATTTTTCAATTTTTACATGAATATACTACAAAAATACCTTTAGGCAAGAATTGCAATTCGGATAAATACAGTCTTCAAATATCTGAATATAATTACAATACAATGTTAAAGTTTTTAAGATATAACGCACCTTTTTGTAATATATTATGTTAACTTTGATTCAGGTCGAGTTATGTTGCAGATTATTCAATTCAAATATTTGAAATCAATATGGAATATTTTTCACATATATAATATCTAAATAACTAGTATGAAAGAATTTATAGAAAAGGGAAAAGGTTTTTTAAAAACAAGTAGAGTTAGGAAAATTTTAAAAAGAATAGGGTTTTTTATTATTGGTTTTTTAGGATTGATACTTATTTTTTTTATTGGATTAAGGATTTATTTTAATCAAAATAAAGAGACTATAGTAACCGATATCAATAAGAAAATCAACGAAAATATTGCGGGTCATGTCAGTATTGGAGATGTTGGGTATAAATTTTTGATCGGTTTTCCCAACTTTACGGTTGTTTTGAATAAAGTAGAAGTTCAGGACAGTTTGTATGCCATACACAAAAGAAGCGTGCTTAAGGCAGAGGAAATTGAAGTACGATTGAATGTGTTGAGTTTATTACATAAGCAAGTGGATATTGAGAAAGTCGTCTTGATAGATACTAAAATTGATTTGTTTAAAGACAAGAACGGCCTTTCCAATACGAATGTTCGTAAGCCAAAAACCAAAACTAAAGCCAAAAGTGACACTGATACCCAAATCGGGGAGATTGATTTTAAGAATGTTGTTTTTATTTCCCAAAATTTGCAACGGAATAAATTGTTTCATTTTGAAGTGGCGTCTTTGAAAAGTAAAATAAATTATACGGATGACGGCTGGGAAACCGATTTGTATCTTGATGTTTTTGCAAAGAGTATGGCATTCAATACCAAGAAAGGCAGTTTTATAAAAGATAAGAGGGTAAAAGGAAAACTGGCAGTCCAATTTTCTGAATCAAAAAACAGGATTGATGTGCTTACTGAAGGACTTGGAATTGGCGATGATGATTTTGACATCAAAGCGAGTTTTGGGGTGAGCAAGGAAAATTCCATGATGGACATTAATATAAAAACCCATATTCTGTGGTTGAATGCAGCACATTTGTTGGATCCACACATTTTTAAAATTCTAAATCATTTTAATATAACCAAACCTTTGGATGCACAATGTAGCATCAAAGGAGATATGAATGCCGAGGGAGATCCAGAAATTATTGTGGATGCCCAAATCAAGGACAACGTATTGGTTTCTTCTGAAGGGGAGACCAAAGACTGTAGTTTTGAAGCGCGATATACTAATAATTTTAAAAATGGTTTGGGTTACAATGACATCAACTCTGCTATTATCATCAAAAAATTTACAGGAAACTATAAAGGGTTACCAATAGTTATTCCAGCGGCGGCAATTAATAATTTAGAAAAACCGGTTGCAACAGGAGATTTACATTCCAAATTTGATGTGGAGAAATTAGGAAATGTTTTTGGTGATGAATTTATAAAATTTAATGGAGGAACAGCAAATGTTGATTTTAAATTCAATGTAGATATTGTGGCTTTACGAATTTCAAAACCTCGTTTTACCGGAAAAGTGGATATAAAAAATGCAAATATGCTTCTTAGGTCCAAAAACCTGACTTTTCAAACAAATATTCTTCTTGATTTTACAGATGAAGCTTTATTTATTAGAAATATTAAATACCAAAGAGACAAAAACGTTGCTTTCTTGGATGGCAGAATAAACAATTTTCTAAATCTCTATTATGATGATCCAGAAAATATGGTAGCTGTACTTAATGTTAGAAGTCCATTTATGGATGTAAAGAAAATGATGGCCACTTTAGCTTACAGTGAAAAAAAGGCTGAAGTTAAAAAAGTAGCCAGTAATGCAGATATCAAAAAAAGAATAACACTTGTTGAAAAATGTCAAGTAGTTTTAAATTTGAATCTTGAGAAGATGGTGTATTCTAACTTGACTGCCAAGAATGCTAAAATTATTATCGTGGCAAAGAATAGACAGTTTTTTATCAAACAAGGAGCAATTGAAACCTGCGGAGGTAAAATTACATTTGCTTCCCAGTTAATTCCAAGCGGTAGTGTGTTTGATGTAAAAACAAATGTAAATATTGCAAAGGTTGATATCCCTCAGTTTTTAACCTCTTTTAAAAACTTTGGGATTACATCCTTTCAGCCACAAAACATAAAAGGAAGTCTTTCGGCAACGGCTGATATGTCGGTAAAAATGACTCAAAATGGTGATTTGGTTGATGATTCTGCCAAAGGAAATTTGCAATATGATATCAAAAATGGCTCGTTAACTGATTTTAAACCAATAATGAAAATAGGTAAGTTTGCTTTTCCTAATAGAGATGTAAAACATATTGTTTTTAATGATTTGTCTGGGCAATTGAACATGAGCGGTAGTTTGGTAAATGTTGACTATTTTAAAGTGAGTTCGAATGTGTTGAATTTTGATGTTGAAGGTATTTATTCATTTAAGAAAGGGACCAAATTAGGTTTGACGATTCCACTTAGAAATCCAGAGGATGATTATAAAATTAAAGACATAAAAGAGCGAGAAGCCAAGCGATACAAAGGAATTGTATTGCATTTGTTGGTTGTGGACGGGAAAAATGGCGAAATGAAAATTAAGATGGGAAGTCTTCCAAAGAAATAATAAAAAAGTAAAATATGAGAGCTATATTTTTAAGTCTAATAGTATTGACGTTAGTTAGTTTTGATTCTTTGCAGTATAAGGAATCCGATGAAAAATTACAGGTTAATAGAACACTTGATGCCTGGCATAAAGCGGCGGCGGAAGCCAATGCCAAAGTCTATTTTGGAATGATGACGGAAGACGCCATTTATATTGGAACAGACCCAACCGAAAATTGGGATTTGAAAGCATTTCAAGCATTTGCAAAACCTTATTTCGACAGAGGTAAAGCATGGAATTTTAAAGCTATAGAACGTCATATTTATTTTGATAAATCAGGTAAACTAGCTTGGTTTGATGAACTATTAAATACGCAGATGAAAATTTGCAGAGGTTCTGGTGTTTTAGTGAAAATTGGTAAAGAATGGAAAATTAAACACTATGTTTTGTCAATGACTGTTCCAAATGACAACGCCGATGAAGTGGTGAAAATCATTGCTCCAATTGAAGACGTTTTGATACAAAAGTTGCAATCCGAATGATAATTTTTGATTTTTTGTGTACTTAAGCTTTCATTCTTATATAATTCCTTAATTTTGCCGAAATAGCAATTATATCGTGGGAAGTAAAAATAAATTAAAAAGGTTCAAGGAAAACGAAACATTCAACAATGTTTTTCAACCAACAAGAGAAGAAGTAGTAGGGGATTTATTTCCACTAAGAGGGAAATGGAATTCGGATTTTTTTAAAAATGAAAATCCATTAGTACTTGAATTAGGTTGTGGCAAAGGAGAATATTCGGTTGGATTGGCCGAGAGATATCCCAATAAAAACTTTGTAGGAATCGATATCAAAGGCGCTCGTTTTTGGCGTGGTGCAAAAACTGCTGTTGAAACAGGATTGCATAATGTAGCTTTTATTCGAACTCAAATCGAATTAATCAATCATATTTTTGCCGAAAATGAAGTCGATGAAATTTGGATTACTTTTCCAGATCCCCAAATAAAATACAAAAGAACGAAACATAGAATGACGAATTCAGAATTTCTGCAACTGTACAAGAAAATTTTGAAGAAGGAAGGAGTTGTCAATCTTAAAACTGATAGTGAGTTCATGCATGGCTATACATTAGGATTACTTCATGGAGAAGGTCATGAGGTTTTATATGCCAATCATAACGTGTACGTAAATGAAGGAAGCCCTGAAGAAGTTACGGCTTTTCAGACATTTTACGAGAAACAATATTTGGAAATTAACAAAGCAATTACGTATATTCGTTTTAAAATCAAATAGTTTTCACAGATGGTTTTCAGTTCATAAGCTGAGACTGCAAACTGAGACTACAAACTAAGTATGACTCTACTATTGCCTTTTTTTCTCGGATTTATTGTAGCTGCAATAGGAATTACACCTCCAGGGTTGATTAATATGACTGCCGCAAAAGTAAGTTTGAAAGACGGTAGAAATGAGGCCATTTCTTTTGCTATTGGTGCTACAGTAATTGTTTTTTTTCAAACATTTTTAGCTTTATTATTTGCTAATTTCATCAATAGTCACCCCGATATTATCAGCCGTCTTCAAGAAATTGGGCTGTTTATATTTATCGCGCTAACCATTTATTTTTTTTGGAAAGCCAAAAAACCAAAATTATCTAAGTCGGAAACCAAGGTTCGCAGTAAAACGAATCGTTTCTTTTTAGGAATGTTATTGTCGGCTCTGAATTTATTCCCTATTCCGTATTATGTTTTTGTGTCCATTACACTTTCTACTTATGGGTATTTTTATTTTTTAGAATCGTTTATTTACGCTTTTGTTGGAGGAGTGGTTGTGGGTTCTTTCTTGGTTTTTTATCTTTATATTGTATACTTCAAAAAAAGAGAAGCAAAATCCTCTTTTTTAATCAATAATGGAAATTATATTATTGGGGCTATTACTGGATTAGTCTCTATAATTACACTATTTAAACTCATTAAAGGATATTTTGGATAAAACAAAATGGAAACAACAAACGACAATTTTTTTGAAAGAGTTTATGCTGTTGTGAGACAAATTCCATATGGGAAAGTCACTTCCTATGGTGCAATTGCCAAAGTTTTAGGGGCTGCACGTTCTGCCAGGATGGTAGGTTGGGCAATGAATGCTGCTCATAAGCTTGAAGATGTTCCTGCGCATCGGGTAGTCAATAGAAAAGGATTGTTAACAGGCAAGCATCATTTTGACGGAACCAATCTAATGCAACAATTACTGGAAAGTGAAGGTATTGTTGTTGAGGATAATCAAATCATGAATTTCGAGTCCGTTTTTTGGGAGCCAGAAATGAAGGTTTGATTAATTTAGAGTTTTTGTTTTAAAGGACTTTGAGCTTCAAAAAAGGCAACTTGGATTATAATGTTATTATGTGCCACTATCAATAAATACAATCCAAATCCTTTATAATAAGAACATAATCCGTTATCTTTGCAATCTAAAATTAGTTTAAATAAAGACAGCATTTAAAAGTGTTTTAAACTAAAAATCTTTAATAGTGAAATCATCTGATTCAAATTAAAATCAATTTTAGGTGATTGAATGTTCCAAATAAAAATAATAATTACGCATGAAATTAGATAGAAAAGATATTCTTAAGGCATTAGAAACAATAACTATTGCTGGTGAAGGTAAAAATATGGTGGAAAGTGGTGCCATTGCAAACGTGGTTACTTTTGGAGATGAAGTGGTTGTAGACTTGTTATTGCATACACCGGCGATGCACATCAAGAAAAGAGCAGAGGATGATATTAGAAAAACGATACATGAGTTAGTTTCGCCAGATGCCAAAATTAAAGTAAACATAAAAGTAGAAGTTCCGGAAAAGAATGAAATCAAAGGTAAGGCTATTCCGGGTATAAAAAATATTATTGCAGTTGCTTCAGGAAAAGGAGGAGTTGGAAAATCTACTGTTACTGCAAATTTAGCAGTATCATTGGCTAAAATGGGTTTTGCAGTAGGAATATTAGATGCTGATATTTACGGCCCATCTATGCCTATCATGTTTGATGTAGAAAATGAAAAGCCAATTTCTGTTGAAGTTGACGGGAAATCGAAGATGAAACCTGTGGAAAGTTATGGGGTTAAAATGCTTTCTATCGGATTCTTTACTTCACCAAGTCAAGCCGTAATATGGAGAGGTCCAATGGCTTCTAAAGCGTTAAATCAAATGATTTTTGATGCTAATTGGGGAGAATTAGACTTTATGTTGATTGATTTGCCTCCTGGAACAGGAGATATTCATTTGTCAATTATGCAATCATTACCTGTTACAGGTGCTGTTGTGGTGAGTACACCACAAGCTGTTGCTTTGGCTGATGCCAAGAAAGGAGTTTCTATGTTTTTATCAGAAGCGATAAATGTTCCTGTTTTGGGAATTGTAGAAAACATGGCCTATTTTACTCCAGAAGAATTGCCTAACAATAAATATTATATCTTTGGAAAAGAAGGAGCTAAAGATCTTGCACAAGATTTAGGAGTTGCTTTTCTTGGAGAAGTGCCAATTGTACAGTCTATTCGCGAAGCGGGTGATTATGGTCGTCCAGCAGCATTGCAAACAGGTTCTATTATTGAAAATGTTTTTGATGAGATAACAAGAAACGTAGTTACCGAAGTAGTCAATAGAAATGAAAATTTGGAGCCTACTGAAGCAATCAAAATTACTACAATGGCCGGATGTTCGGCTGTTAAAAAATAAGACGCGATTTTTTTTGAATAACAATTCAAATAGGATAAACTAGGAATCACTGATTTGTGATTTTTTCCTAAAAATATCGGTAGAGTCAAAAAGAACAATAGATATCAACTTATGAAAACAGAAGAATTAACAAATAATGTTTTAAGAGCGCTAGACGAAATCAGACCTTTTCTGAATTCAGATGGTGGAGACATTACGCTTATTTCAATTGATGAAGGAAAACACGTGAAAGTGAGACTTGAAGGAGCATGCACAAGTTGTAGCGTAAATCAAATGACGTTAAGAGCTGGAGTGGAGACTACCATTAAGAAGTATGCTCCTCAAATAGAAACGGTTGTTAATATTATGTAAGGAACTGAAAAATAGATTATTATTTGTTTTTATTGGTCTTTAGAATGACTATTTAATGAAAAAAAATTAAGTATAAAATGACAAAAATCATATTGACTCTTGTTAAATAGATATTTCATACTTGTTAAAAATCAATAAAAAGGTTTTTTTAAAAGATTATTATTAGCAAATTACCAATAAAACAACTGTTTTTTTTGTTATAGACAAAAAACAATGTGAATAATTCAATATTTTTTTCTTTGAAAATTCAAATAAAAATTTACATTTGTAGCACTAACCTATAAAATTTGAATTATGAAAAAACAGTACTTATTAATTATTCTATTTTTGTGTTTTTCTAAAAATTATGGACAAGAACCGATTCAAGAGGCATATGTGTCAAAAACGTATGTTAATGTTGATGATGAATGGAGTGAAGTTAATTTCAGTTCTATGGTTAATATTGCCTCAAATAGAAAAGGTCAATTAAAGATAACCAACGCAGAATTTTTGAAAGATCTTAGTGATGGTAAAGCTAATATGGTGGAAAAAAGCGCCTATAATTCGGCTGAATTTACCTCTGTGACATTGATCAAAGAAAAAACAGAGAAGAATGGTTTGTTAAATTTAACATTTGAAGGTAATTTGGTGTTTAAGACTTTTGACAAAGCTTATACAGCAGCTTCAAGAATTATTTTTATAATGAATCAGGCAGATATTATTGGTTTGAAAATTTTCAACAAGGAAAATCGTAAAGAATACGCATTAGATCTTACAATAAAGGATTAGAATCGAAGTTTTAAACAACTCCGATTTTTTAAATAAAAAGTTAAATTATATAATGGACGT
>DATEOV010000407.1:0-5237 GCA_035273645.1 Flavobacterium sp.
AATTTCTGCGATTTTTAGTGATTAATTTTTTTTGAAATTTTATTCGGCAATGAGAGGAGGTGCTGTTTTGTTTCATCAAATCCATTTCTACTATTTTACTTTTCATTGCTGACATTTTTTTTATTCGTTTAAAGAGCCGGAGTATGCTATGTTTCGTTTCATGAGCATAAAAAGGTGAGTGTTTAGCAATAGCAAGGCTTTGATAAAAAATACAACCCGGATGGGTGGAGATTTTTTGTCAAATCTGAAGGACCGGGCCTTGCTATTGCGTTAAGAACACGGAGTTACCTTTGCTCTTGAAATGGGACAAAAGCATACAGGTTTTTGAATACAAAAATGAAGGGGAAGCAACGAAGAGATAGGGAAATGGTTCTAATGATCAGAAAATTTAATCAATATGACAAAATCTCTAAATCGATGTTTAAGATTTTTTTAAAAACTGCTGCTGATGGAGTTATTTATTGATAATATTAGATTTATTTACAGCTAAATAGCTGTTGCTGATGTTGTTGATGAGGCTAGATAATTATATAGTTGTTCACCAATATCAAGTGTTCACGTTTTCGTGAACGTAAGTATAAAGTGAACAAGATAAATGAGCAGGCAATGGCTATATCTCTGATGATGATTCACAATCATCCTTCAGGAAAACTCATAATCATTATTGGTTAAATTATTGATTAATTTATTACATTGGCACGATAGGCTAATTTACGTACAACAAGATAAGCTAATTTAAGTGCGACATAATAGTGGCTTTTTTAATTTTAGTATTATAGAATGTCATTTGTTGATTATTATAAAAATAATTGTGGAAGTATGGAGCTTAATTATGATGGTTTAGATGGTTCATCTACTAAATGAATTAAAGAAAGATTTAGTGTTACTGTTGAACTTATGAAAGTATTTAATATCTTTGTAGTATGTTAGTTACTAGACAAGACATAATTACATTAAAGAATTTATCAACTACAAAAGATCTTATTGCAGTTGATACGATTCCTATTGTCTTTAAAAAAGACTTTCAATTATTCTTTTTTGGAAAAACTTTTTTAAAAAAGGATGATACTTTATTTGCATATCCCCATGACATTAAGAAATGGACACTTTTTATGTTTAATAAGTATAACGGATAATAGTCTATGCTTCCAGACTATTTGTTAAATTTCAATGAGGCTCTTTATAAATTTCAAGAGAAATTCCCAAGAGATAAATGGTCAGTTGAATTTAAAGATTCTCTAATCAATGATTATTCTTTTTTCTCAGCTAGGGTTGAAGACTCTAAACTTCAATATGGGAACACTATTCGATTTTTGAATAATGAAAGTGTTCGAGGGATTAATTTAGATTCTTTGTTGGGTATTTCAGAACATCAATCGGTTTTAAAAAATTTGTTGGAAAACCTTGAAAATTTTAAACTGACCGAAGAAACAATTAAAAATGTTCATGCGGCTTTGATGAGTTCTCCACTAGCATGGGAAACTGATTTTAAACCTGAATTAGTTGGGAATTATCGAAATGTTCCTACAGTAGGATCTAGAGAACCTTTTTTTGACAATAAGGAATATGCCGCACATTATAATTTAGAAATTAGTATGGCTAGTTATCTTCGTTTATTTAATTCCAGATTAGGTGATATTGATAATTCCATTTTTGAAAAACATTTATTAACACGAATTGTTTTTTTTCATAACAAGTTTTTAAATGAAATACATCCTTTTGCAGATGGAAATGGAAGAGTATGTAGAATTATTATTGGTGCAGTTTTGATGGAAAATAACTGTCCACCAATTTTTCCTGAAATAACCACTCAAGAACAACAAATAGAGTATATATCTACAATAGTTAAATGTGAGAAGGAAAGAAATGATGTAGCTTTAATTGAATATTTCGCTAGGGGTATGACAAATTATCTTTTATCCAAAACACAAGGTCTATAGTATCAAATGAACATGAACACAATAAAAAAGTCCTCTGTTTCAAAATTCAGAGGACTCATAAATGAAGATGAAATTATTTTTTTGATTCTTCTACAGAAACTTTTCTGAATTCTTTTAATAGTTTTTCAAGTTCCAAAGTTGATTTACGTGCTCTTGGTCCGGCAGCTTTGATTCCTTTTTCAATAAGTGATTCTGATTCTGTTTTGAATGCTTCGAATTCGGCGTTGATTTTTGCAACTAAATCTTTCATAATGGTATTGTATTAATATTAGGCCACAAAAATAGAGGTTTACTGCAGAGATAGAAATAATTTAGTGTTAAAAGTTGTCTTAATAAACTGATATTTTGTTTTTTGTCGTAAGAAAAAATGTTTTTATTTTTTGTAAATGTATGATACAGTTGTGACTGGCCTTTTGTAATTCTTCAATAAAATAGCAGATAGACAAGTTTTACAAAAGAATAAACGTTGAATGTAGTCATTTTAAAATAAAAACCAACCAAATTTTGATAGGGTTGGCTTTATGGTTTATTTAATCCCAAATTGTTCTTTTAGTTTTTGTAATTCTTTTTCCAGTTTCGATATCATAGACATTGCTTCATCAGGAATAGTAGGGTTGACTTTACTCAGCTTGCTACCCAAGTTATTCATCTCCCGTCCAATTGTTTGCTCAGTAGTAATTGCATACGATTCAGTCTGGCGGATTGACTGGTGTCCCAGCATCTCTTTTACTACGGAAATGGGCACATCATTATTAAGAGTAACTGTGCTGCCAAAAGTACGTCTGGCTTTATGTGTGTTCAATTCGCAAGTAAACCCACATAGATCTGCTATTTCTTTAAGATATGCATTCATTTTTTGGTTAGAGGCGACGGGTAGGACAGCATTTCTTGAAAGGCATAGTGGATGTTCTTTGTACTTCTCAATTATTTCGAGGGCTTTGGGAAGTAATGGAACATTGGTCACAGAACCTGTCTTTTGTCTTTCGGACATTATCCATTGTGCTCCATCTATACCTATTTTTATATCAGTTTTTCGAAGTTGGTAAGCGTCAATATAAGCCAGGCCAGTATAGCACTGAAAGATGAAGATATCCCGAACGGTTTGGAGTCTTGTGGTTGGAATATAGGTTTGTTCGAGCGTGCGCAATTCACTTGCGGTGAGTGGTCTTTTGACGGTTTTTGTCATTTTACGTTTGAATGCCCTGAAAGGATCCTGCGTAATTATATCTTTATCAATTGCCCTGTTTATGACCTTTTTCATGCAGGCAATATATTTCAAGGCAGAGTTATTTACACAATTTCGTACGGTTTTTAGATACAATTCATAGCTGATGATAAAATCATAATCTAAGTCCCTGAATTCAATATCCTCCGTTGCGTATTTGTATTTCACAAATTCTCTGGCATGAAATCTTGCTGTCTCATAGCGTTTGTGTGTCGCTAATGCATAATCTTGAGGTACCAATGCAAACATTTCGTCATTATGCTTTTTAAATTCTTCAAGAAGCATTGCTTTGGAAATTATCCTCCCTAGTACAAAATCAATAATCCGTTGTGCAGAAATCGTTTTTTCGTTGTACATTAAATCCATCTTGAACTGGTTGATTCTAGTCGTTATAGCATCTAAAAAATGATTCAGTGCCCTGGCATCTTCCTTATTTCCAGTTGCTCTTTCTGTTTTTTGATCCCATCTCTGAATCTCCCATTTCCTTTTGGTAGATGTCTCTTTAGGTAATCCATCTACTGTTACTCTCAGATAAATATATCTGACGTTTGATTTGTTTTTAGGTGTTTTCAAAAAGAAACAAAGCCCAAAGCTGCTTTCTAACATAATTCAATTTTTAAATTAATAAATATAGAATTATGACGTTCTTCAGTCAAGTCGTTAATCTGCTTTACATGTTGTAAATCAGTAGTTTAAAATTTTTTTTATGACAAAATTGTGGCACTTTTTGTTGCAATAGTAAAATGCCACAGTACTGCCATATAAATTTGGAGCACTTTTGAAAATTTTGACAGTTGCTGTAAAAATAAAAAAGCCTGCAAATCCGAAAATTTGCAGGCTTTTAAAGGTTTTCGAGACATTTTGTGCGTTTTTGACAACTTTGAAAAGTTGGCTTTAAACTATCCCAGTGGAATCGCCGGGAATCGAACCCGGGTCCAAACAAGCAACTAAAGAGCTTTCTACACGCTTATTTCCTGAATAGATTTTCGACTTGGAGTTAGGTCAGGAACAACCGCTCTTCGCTTAGCTTCTTTAATTTCGAAATCCACCCGAAGCATATGGAAATCTAGGTTTAAATTTACGATTTACCTTAATCGACCGCTATAAACCAAAGCTTTCGAGGTAAATCCTGCTTTCCTACCTGGTAGGACGAGGCTAATCTTACTATGATTCAGATTATGCAGCAAGAGCGTAGTTTCCTTCGCCGTGTAAAATGTTTGAGACCTTTTATTTACGAGAATTGTCCCAGTTCTCGACGTGCTTACTTTTCAATTCGACTTGCTGTCAAAACCAGTCGACCCCATTTTATTTTAGATTGCAGATTGCAATTTCAAATCTTATGCAAAGGTAGGTTAATTTATTGGCAATGTCAATCCTATTTCAATTACAATATCAAATCAAACGAATATATGTTTTCTATATTCTGGCTCCTGGAATCTGCAGTCTAGCATCTGACACCTAATCAATATCTTTCACCTTAAATGGATATTCTCCAAATAGTACAGATAGTTTTCGAACGGCATAAGTATTTCTGGTGAATTTATTTGATAAGGCAATTATAGTCACATTTTCATCTTTCAAAGTAATATATGATGAAGTAAAACCATGCCACCAGCCGTTATGGAAATAAAAGTTTTTGCCATTGTCCCAATTGATCATTCGAATTCCCAGGCCATAATTTTTAGTTCCCTTTCTTTCGTTACTGTAGCCTGTGTAGACTTGTGCTAATAAGGCTGGTTCCAAAAAGGAGGGCGAATTTCTTGCTCTGTCAAATTTCAATAAATCTCGAGGAGTAGAGTAGATATTTTTATCTCCATAAATTTTATCAAGATAATCAATGCCAATTTCAACTCTATTTGCTTTATAGGATGGTGCAACATCATATCTGTCGTTATCAAAATCCAGAACAAAAGTATGCGTCATTCCCAGCGGTTTGAAAATGATTTGAGCCATCGCATCTCGATAGGAAAGCTTGGTTACTTTTTCAATAATCAGGGCCAACATCGCATAATTAGTATTGCAATAGGCAAATCGGGTGCCGGTTCTTTGCTCCAGCTTAATATCCTTGGTGC
>DATEOV010000408.1:0-2077 GCA_035273645.1 Flavobacterium sp.
CTTTTGTCATTTTTTGGGTCATTTTTGTTATTTTAGCTATATCAAAACCACAAAAAAATGCCACAGAAGAATTTACGAACCTGTGAAAAAGGACATAATTATTACAAGAGCAGTGATTGTCCAACTTGCCCTATATGCGAAGCGGAACGCAAACCAAAAAATGGTTTCCTTTCCCTACTTTCAGCTCCAGCGCGACGTGCACTAGAAAACGCAGATATAACAACTTTGGAAAAACTCTCCAAACACAGCGAAGCAGCTATTTTAAAATTACATGGAATCGGGAAAACCACTATTCCAAAACTACAGGAAGCCCTCGCAGCCGAAAATCTAACATTTGCAAAGCAAAACACATAGAAAACTGTCAATAAAAACAACACAATCAATTCTATTTCAATAAATTAATTATTTCTTTTTCTTAACTTCGTTAGCCCTAATCGAGAATAGGCAGTGATAAAAAACGAAACCCAATAATGACAACAAAAACAACAAATATCAATTCCAAACCCGACTTGACAGCTGAATTGTTTGTTGCAAAATTATCTCAATTAAAGTCGGAGGAAGAATTGGGAAAAGTTGAAAAATACTTCAAAGGGAATGACAATAAAACAAAAGCTTTTGGAGTAAAGTTCGGAGACATTTTTAAAACAGCTGAAGATTTTACCCAAATGCCCCTTGCCGAAATAGACATTTTACTCGATAGTGATTATTACGAAATAAGAATGGGTGCTGTCAGTATTATGGATTTTCAGGCTAAACATAAAAAAACCACAGCAGACCAAAAGAAAGAATTATTTGAACTGTATTTAAGGCGACACGACCGACTCAATAATTGGGATTTTGTCGACAGGGGTGCATATAACATTATCGGGGAATATTTATTGGACAAACCAAGAGAAATACTTTCTCAATTGGCCAATTCGGAAAACATTTGGGAACGAAGAACAGCTATTGTCAGTACCTATGCTTTCATTAAAAAAGGCCAAATTGAGGACACTTTCAAAATTGCCGAAATCCTTTTGAACGATAAAGAAGAACTGATTAATAAAGCTGTTGGAAGTTGGATAAGGGAAGCCGGAAAAAAAGACAAAACAAAGCTGATTGCTTTCCTGAACCAATATGCATCCACCATGCCGAGAGTGACCTTGCGCTATGCTATCGAAAAACTTGACAAACAGGAAAAGGACTTTTACTTAAAATTAAGATAATAATGGCAAATCAAATTTATCCATGCTTGTGGTTTGACGGACAAGCCAAAGCAGCAGCAGAGCATTATTGCTCCATTTTCAAAAACTCAAAAATCACTTTTGAGAATTCGTTTGTTATCAACTTTGAATTGAACGGGTCTAAATTTATGGGCTTGAATGGCGGTCCCATGTATAAATTTTCACCTGCCAATTCTTATGTCATAGAATGCGAAACACAGGAAGAAATTGACCACTACTGGGACAAACTAGGCGAAGACGGAGTCTATAGTAAATGCGGCTGGCTCGACGATAAATTTGGGGTTTCATGGCAAATTGTTCCAAGAATTTTGGGTGAACTTATGGCTGACCCTGAAAAAGCGCCAAGAGTGATGCAAACATTTATGCAAATGACCAAGTTTGAGATACAAGGACTGCTAGATGCATAGGGAGCTGTCATTAGGCCTAGCTTTTTTTCTCGCAAAGTAGCAAATCCGCAAAGTTTACAATCCATTTCTTTGCGTCTTCGCGTCTCTGAGAGAGTTCTATTTAGAAAAAGTTTAGCGGGTTAACCAATCGTTCTTTCTTCGAGTCCTTCGATTTGCCCATATAAAAAACCTCGCTATCTTTGTGGTCAAAACACACTTAAAATATAACCCTCATGGCTACATTTAGCAAACAACTTTCTTTTCGTTGGTCGGATTTAGATCCTAATTTTCACTTACGCCACAGTGCCTACTATGATTTTGGGGCCCAGCATCGTGTTGAAATTCTAAATCAATTAGGATTAACATTAAGAGTGATGCAAACCGAACATATAGGCCCTATTTTGTTTCGAGAAGAATGTGTCTTTAGAAGAGAAATCAATCTCTCGGACGAGATTATCATGCAAACCA
>DATEOV010000409.1:0-3318 GCA_035273645.1 Flavobacterium sp.
CTTGATGTGGCACTAACCAATTTACATCTTCATTGGTTAAATTGTTTCTTTTCAGAATTAATTCACTTGCATCGGCCATATTGGTAACAGCATATTTAAACACGGTTTTTCCGTCTTGAATTATGTTGTGCTTATTGTCATTTACCGTTTCTATACTTGTTGGCATAATGGACCCTCCAGCAGGTATTTTCAAGAAATCACGACCTACACTGTCACTTCTCAAGTATTCATCCTGCAATCCATATCCTTCATAGTTAGGCTCGAATAATACTGCGCCAGCACCGTCTCCAAAAATAATACAGGTAGATCGATCTTTGTAATCAACAATAGATGACATTTTATCGGCACCTATTAATAATACTTTTTTATATCTTCCAGATTGGATGTAAGCTGCGGCAGTTGACATTCCATAAAGAAAGCTTGAACAGGCAGCCTGCAAGTCATAAGCGAAAGCATTAGTAGCGCCTATTGCAGTGGCTACATAAACACCAGTTGCAGCTACAGGCATATCTGCAGTTGCAGTTGCCATTAAAACTAAATCTATTTCAAGTGGATTAATATTTGATTTAGCGATTAAATCTTGTGCGGCTTTTATAGCAAGAAAAGAAGTTCCTTTATCAGCATCTTTTAATATTCTTCTTTCTTTAATTCCGGTGCGTGTGGTTATCCATTCATCATTTGTGTCGACCATCGTTTCTAGAACTTTGTTAGAAAGAACAAAGTCTGGAACATAACCACCAACTGCGGTAATTGCGGCTGTAATTGTACTCATTATACGCGATTATTTATTGTCAAATGCTGCCATTTGCAAAATTTTTAAAAGTCTCTAAAATTACAATAAAAAAACCAAACTAATTGTGTTAAGTTTTTCTTATTTGGGGCGTAAATTATAAACAACAAAAAAAACTCTCACGAAGTGAGAGTTCCAGTATTATTTACAAAAACGTATTAAGCAAGAGCTACGACAGATTTATCGATAACAACTTGTCCTCTGTAGTACATTTTACCTTCATGCCAGTAAGCTCTGTGGTATAAATGTGCTTCTCCAGTGATAGGACATGTAGCGATTTGAGCTACAGTAGCTTTGTAATGTGTTCTTCTTTTGTCTCTTCTAGTTTTCGAGATTTTTCTCTTTGGATGTGCCATTTTACTATATTATTTATCCGTTAATAGTTGCTTTAATTTGTCCCAACGTGGGTCTATATTCTCTTCTTTTTCTTCTTTCTTTTCTTTCTTTTGCTCTTTAATTGTCAATTCTTTCAGTTTTGTCAAAGCTTCTGTGTTTAAACTGCCATCCTTTATTCCTGGATGAACCCTTCTTAGAGGTATTGAAAGTACAATCATCTCATATATATATTGAGCGATGTCTATTTCAAATTCCCCAAAAGGCAATATCAACAACTCTTCATTCTCATTATTATAACTATCTCCAAATCGAACAATTAATTTTATTTTACCTTTAATTGGTAAATCAAAATCTTCGCTTGTAAGATCACAAGGTACATTGATGGTTCCTTGATGTTTGAAGCTAATCTCTAACAGGTTGCTTTTTTTGTCTAAAACTACATTTACTTTGATATCTGAATTTTGAAATTCGTTATAATCAAAGATTTCAAAGAACGCGTTACTAATTTGATACTCAAATTTGTGTTTCCCTAGCTTCAATCCTACGAAAGGAATTACATATTCTTTTGTCTTGCTCATTTCAACAACAATTTGCCCTAAACTTCGGGAGTGCAAAGATATAAAATAATTGGAAATCTAATAATGTTATTCACCTTTTTTTGTTTATAACTGTTTTTCTTTTGTTTTTAAAGGCTTCTGGCTGATTTCTGCATATTGATTTCTTGAATTATATACGTCAATCGCAAGATAAACAGCCTCTTTGAAAGAATTATAGTCGGCTTTATTTTTTCCCGCAATATCATAAGCAGTTCCGTGATCTGGAGAAGTTCTTATTTTATTCAATCCAGCGGTATAGTTTACACCGTTTCCAAAGGATAATGTTTTAAAAGGAATTAAACCTTGATCATGATAGGTCGCAATGACAGCATCGAATTTTTCGTATTGATTACTACCGAAGAAACCGTCTGCAGGAAATGGCCCAAAAACCAAAGTTCCTTTTTCGAATAATTTTTTCAATGCCGGTTTCAATACATTGTCGTCTTCTGTTCCAATAACCCCACCGTCACCACAATGCGGATTAAGTCCCAAAACTGCAATTTTAGGTTTGTTGATGCTAAAATCTTGTATTAAAGTTTGGTTGATGGTTTGTATTTTTTTGAAAATTAACTCTTCGGTTAAATGTGAAGCTACCTCATTAATAGGGATGTGATCTGTTAATAAACCTACTCTGAGGTTGTCTTGAACCATTAACATTAGAGCATCACCTTCTAGCTCCTGATCTAGATAATCAGTATGTCCAGGGAATTTAAACGACTCCGATTGGATGTTGTATTTATTTATTGGCGCCGTAACTAATACGTCTATATCACCCTCTTTTAGTGCTTTGGTAGCAGCAACAAATGATTTGATAGCGTATTCACCCACTTTTTCGTCATTTGTTCCAAGATTTAAATCAATTCCTTCTCTCCAAAGATTGAATACATTGACTTTACCAATAACAATTTGATCCAGTTTGTCTATGCCGTGCAAAGCGACTGTAGATTCAAAATTCTTTCTGACAAACGAAAGTATTTTTACATTCGCAAAAATAACAGGAGTACACAATTCTAACATTCGAGAATCTTCGAATGTTTTCAGAATGACTTCGCTTCCAATACCGTTTAAATCTCCTATTGAAATTCCTACGATTATATTTTCTGCTTTTTTCATAATGTCCTCTAGTTATTTATTGCTAATTTTGAAGTGCAAATTTAGTAAAATAAAATAAGAAATGTTTACAGGAATTATTGAAACGCTTGGGATTGTCCAAGAAGTTAAGAAAGAGCAAGATAATATTCATATCACGATAGATTCTCCAGTGGCAAATGAATTAAAAATTGACCAGAGTGTTGCGCATAACGGAATATGCTTAACAGTTGTTGCTATCGAGGGACACCATTATACGGTTACCGCAATAGGAGAAACAATTAAAAAAACCAATATTTCTAATTGGAAGGTTGGTGATAGTGTCAATCTAGAAAGAGCAATGAAGCTAGGAGATCGTCTAGATGGACATATTGTACAAGGACATATTGATCAAATCGGAACTTGCGTTTCAGTTCAAGAAACTAATGGAAGTTGGTTTTACACTTTTGAATACGATTCGACTTTGCAAAACATTACAATAGAAAAAGGTTCTATTACAGTAAATGG
>DATEOV010000410.1:0-6855 GCA_035273645.1 Flavobacterium sp.
TCCGGTCTCCATGAATAGTAATAATAGCTGGCATTAAATTGTGAGTTGATACTTTCCGCTATGCACACATGTATAAGAGCAAACAATCGGGCAGTTTTCCATGCATCGAGTTTTTTAGTTGCAATGGCATTTCTTGCAATAATGTTCCATAAGATTGATGGCCTGTTCTCACTCCAAAATTTCCCCATTTTTTCTTCATCAGCGGTACGGATACCACCTACTCTGGCTCCTTTTGTTTTCACTTCATTGAAATCAGCTGTGTATTCATTTGAATTGACTGCATAAGGGCCTCCTGGTCTAAACTGCTGATTACTTTCAATAACGTAAGGTTTGGTTACTGTACCCCAGTTATGAAGTATTCGAACTGGAGACAGCATTTGTGTGGGTACATAATTCACGGCAGTAACCGTTGAACGATATTCACCAGGATTGACGCCATTCGGAGGAGTAAGTGAAGCGAGAATAGTTTGCGTAAATCCATCATTGGCTCGATTAGCGATAATGGCAGCGGCTGCTTTTTCTCCCAGAATTTTGCCTAAATCTTTGCTTTCTCCATCGGGAATGGTTGCCAGACTTTCGTTGTACCAGGTATCAATTGTATTCATAGGGATCCTTATCTGCGGGTTTAACTGGCTGTTGGCCCAATTAATGGTCCAATAGGCTGCACTGGCAACGGCTGCATCCGGATCCGCAAATTGTGTTCTTTCATTGAGCAATGCATAGCGCTGATACTTAGGCTTGATGTTGTTGAGTGCATCGTGTACGGCAATTTGGATGATGGCAAAATAACGGGTGCGGTAAGGTTGAGGTGTACCCACGCTTAGTACTGTAGCTGCTTTATCATTCCAATACATGACCATGTCGTTTTCTGCAAAACCGTGGGTCTTAATGATTCTTTTAGTATTTATTTCTTCATTGTTTGTAGTTAATTCTTCTTTTGCACAGGAAATAACCAATAATAGAGCAAAACACATGGTTGCCTGTTTTAAATAATTTTTCATGATAGTTAATTTAAATTGAATATATTATTTATAAGGCTGGCGGAGGTGTTCTCCATATAAAATCACTTAGTGTTACGTAGGTATTTCCAGTATCCCAGTCATAGTAAATATTGTATTTTGTTGGGTAATTTCCAGCTTTTTCGAATTTTGCCGGTTGGGAATAAGGAATAGGATTTTTTTCAGGTTTAGAAAGTAAATAATCTAAAGTGACCATTGGTTCTACAAAAATAACTTTACCATTATAAGTGCCATAAATCATAATTTTGGAGAATGGAAGGAAAGGACCCATATTTACAGGTGACCAGTGTTTTCCCATTTGAGCTTCTGCGGTGGCAGGACCAGGAGGGGTCCCATAATCTGCGGGCAAATATTCAGGAAGCGGATAGAGATTGAAAAAGGCATCGGTACTTGGAGACCATGCCGGGATTGCCATTTGTTCTTCAACTGAAATCATGTAAAAGTGAATGTCGAAATGAGGAGCGTCAAAAACACCTGGAGGTGGGTGTCCATGAGGATTCCAGTTCAATCCAATGTGATTAAAAGGGGTCAGTTGTTTTGCTTTAAGGTGCAATGGAACAACAATTGTTGATCCATGACCATCTTCTGGAAGACCCTCTAATGCTTTAGGAGGTATTACAATACCAATTTCAATGGGCATTCCGTTTTCTTTTTTTATACTAATCCAAGAACGGATGCTGTCATTACCTAAAATAATTCTAGGTCCTTTAAATACGTTGACTTTGTCAGGGCTAATTTTCGCAGTGAGCGATTGAGAATCATTTGTTAGCAAACTACTATCATTCATTTCCTCCTGATTACAGGAAAAAAGGAAAAACAGTAAACCTAAAACAATAATTTTTTGGGACAATCTAAACGAATTTTCCATAGCTAAAAAAATTAAAATTGTTTTTAATATGCAGCTAAGTAAAGATTCGGGGAGATTAAAAAAAGTTGATTTTAATATGTAGATAAGTAAAGACTTGGGGAGATCAAAAATGTGGAGAACAAATTTACAATATTTATTGTAATCAATTGATAGTCAGTGGTATTTTATTTAAGTAAAAATAAAGTTTAAATGTTTTATTTTTGAAAATGATACACAAAATGAAGAATTTTGAAGATTTAAAAAGAGCAGAAATTATACAATTACAAACTTCCCCTTTTCGCTGTCAAAAATAATATGCTCGTCTTTGAATAAAGTATTAAAACTTCCTTTACTAATTAAGTTACAAGGTTCGTCTTGTACCACATTTTCTGGAGTCATAATAATCATTTCGTCACTCAATTGTATGGCCATATCAATGTCGTGAGTTGAAAATAGGATACATTTTCCAGTTTCGTGCGTTAGTTTTTTTAAGAGTTTTAGCAATGAAACTTTATGCAATAAATCCAAGTGTGTTGTGGGTTCATCAAGTATGATTAAGGGAGTGTCTTGTGCCAAAGCTCTTGCAATCAAAACCTTTTGAAGTTGACCGTCACTTATTTCATAATGTTTTTTTTGTGATAAATGTTCAATTTGCGTTAACTCAATTGCGTCTTGAACGATTTGAATATCAGCATCCGATAAAGTCCCAATCCAATTGGTGTATGGCTGACGTCCCAAGGCAACCAATTCAAAAACGGTTAAATTACTGGGAGGCAATTTTTCGGTTAAAACCATGCTTAAATTTTGGGCTAATGCCAATGGTTCGTAGCTGGTTATTTTCTTGTCGTTTAACAAAACAGTTCCTAACAAAGGCTTTTGAATTCCTGTAATAGTGCGTAGCAAAGTAGATTTTCCAATACCATTTGCCCCAATCAAAGCAATCAGTTTTCCTGCCTGTAAGTTTAGGTTGAGGTTTTCGGCAATGGTCACAGTTCCTTTTTTGGAAGTGTATCCAATGCTTAAATTTTCTGTGGTTAGGATATTACTCATTTTTGAGATGTTCTAAAATTATTAGATAATTACTTTACTGGAAAAACGAAAATTTACACCATAGATTTATTGCAATAGGTAGCTTTCTCAAAATCCCTGATATTGATTGATAAAACCGGAACTTCAGGAAACATTAATTTTAACTGACTAACTATTTTGTTCGAGAGATTACTTTTTTGAGCAATTGTTCGGCCTTCCATTATGTTCGCAAAAACATGAATAAAATCATCTTTAGTATTTCCAGTATTGTAATATTGAAAAGGATTGATACGAACTTTGATATCTGTAGGGTCAAAAAGACCTGTTGATTCTGCAGTATCATAAACGGCTTGCATAATTTTTTCGGGCAATTTTAGATTCAGTATATTTTCGGAACAATCAATTACAAAATGTGGCATAATATTTTTTATTTAAATGTTTAAAAAAATGTAATATGTAAACGATTATGGAGTGTTGTAATATAAGGCTACTTAAAATTCCTCTTTCGAACCAACAACCAAATAACCACTGGTGCACCTAATATTGAAGTAATGGCATTAATTGGTAAAGTGACTTCCATTCCAGGCATTTGTGAAACCACGTCGCAAACTAACATAGTTGCTGCTCCAAAAATTAAAGTAGCCCAGAATAAAACGGTATGATTACTGGTTTGAAATACTAATTTGGCAATATGTGGAACTGCCAATCCTATAAAGGCGATAGGTCCAGCATAAGCCGTAATACTTCCTGCCAAAATGCCCGTTGCCAATAGAATAATAAGTCGTGCTCTATTGAAATTCAATCCCATACTTTTGGCGTAATTTTCACCCAGCAGCAGAGCATTCAGTGGTTTGATACTCAGTAAACTCAGGAATAATCCAAACAATACGCAAACCGTTAAAATGAGAATGGAGGTCCAAGACAAATTACCTAGATTTCCCATCGACCAAAAAGTAAATTTTTGCAGTTGTTCTGCTGAGCTAAAATAAGTGAGAACACCAACTATGGCACTTGTAAAACTGCCAAACATAAGCCCGACAATCAAGATCGCCATAGTGTCCCGTAGGCGTTGGGAAATCATTATAACCAATAATAAAACGGAAGTACTGCCCAGTGTTGAAGCTAAAACGATTCCATAAGGCGACAATAAAACACCACTCAAAAAAGAAGGCAATACGCTAGCTCCCAATATTACAAAAGCAACCCCTAAACTAGCACCAGAACTGAGCCCCAAAACATAAGGACCAGCAAGCGGATTCCGAAATAAAGTTTGCATTAATAATCCGCTAATTGACAATCCCATTCCGACCAAAACTGCCGTAATTGCTTTAGGTAGGCGATAGTTGATGATGATGTATTCCCAAGTCGATTTACTCGATTGGCCTCCTGTCAAACTAGTATAAACTTCCTTGAAAGGTATCGTAATCGACCCTAAACTAATGTTTACAAAAAACAGCACAATGAGCCCTAAAAAAAGGAATGAGAATAAGATTGTATTTCGTTTTTGATTATTCAATTTGTGTTTAATTCAGTTTTTTAGCAAAAGTAAAAGTATAGTCTGGAAGTAATTTAGGATGGAAAATTTTAATGTAATCTTTCAATACCAAATCTGGTCGGGCAGGAGATAATTCATAAAAAATAGTGCCTCCAGTGGCTCCCATTTTCCCTTCAAAAGTGTAAATAGTTTTATTTGCAAAAGCATCAAATTGGCTGTAATGAGGGTTGGCTTTTTCTAGTTCAGACAATGATTTGAACGAACCAGTTGCAATCCAAAAATTAGCTGTTTTTGCTTTGTCAAGTATGTTTTCAAAAGACAATCCAAGACTTCCCGTACCTTCGAGGTCTTTCCAAAGATAATCAGCTTTGGCATCTTTCATAAATTGGGCAACCCAGCTGCTGCCTTTGGCCACAAACCATTGGTCTTGGTACATAGAACCGTATAATACAGTTGAGGTTGGATTTTGATTGACAACCAATTTTACAGCATCGTTGTATTCTTTTACAATATTGTCAAATAATTGATTTGCTTCTTTTTCTTTACCAAATAATGCTCCGTAAAGCTTTATCCACTCGGCTTTTCCAAGAGGGGATTGCTCCATCCAATCGGCTTGAATGAGTACTTTTAAACCGCTCTTTTGTAAATTTTCAATAGAGGGGTTGTTGTTGTCAATACCAAAAGTTACAATAAGTTCTGGTGCTAATTCAATAAGCTGTTCAATATTGAGTTTTTCGTTTTGTCCCACATTTTTAACTAAACCAGCATCAATTAAGGCTCTTGTTTTTTCGGATGAGACATAATCGGTGTGAGGAAATCCAACCAGTGATTTTTCTACTCCCAGCATTTCAAGAAATGGAATATTCGTTGTCGAAGTCACAACAATAGATTGCAATGGAACTGAAATTTCAGTATATTTTTTTAAGCTGTCAGGAACAATTCCATTTTTTTCTTTTAGGATATAAGTGAAATCTTTAACAGCATCTGGCCAAGGATTTGAAACCGTTACCACTGTATAACCTTGGTGTTTGTGAATGGCTAAACTTTTGGCATAATGAATGCTATTTGGAGTGTTGACATCAGTTTGAGTGTCATTTTTTTCATTTTTTTTACATCCAATAAATGAAAAAAGAATGGCGAATAAAATAACTTTGTAGAACGAAAATTTCATATTATATTTTTTTCAATAAGAGCAAAGGTATATTAATTTATAAATTTCTTGTTTAGTTTTTGAAGTAAAAAATAAGACAAACGTTATCTTTACCAAATGAATACGATAAAAGAGAAACATTGTTCTACTTGTAAAATACCTTTTAATTGCGGTGACGCATTGGAAGGAGAGAAATGTTGGTGCAATAATTTCCCTCCCATTTTTAATCCTTTTGATATTGATGATTGTCTTTGTCCAAATTGTTTTAAAACTGCTTGTTCCGACAAAATAGACGAATTTGTGGCCACCATAACTCCCGAAACGGCAATAGGAAACAAAGCTTCACTTTTGCCCGAAACAGCAAACATTATTGAAGGAATTGATTATTATTTTGAAGATGGCAACTATGTTTTTAAAGCCTGGTTTCATCTCAAACGCGGATATTGTTGTAAGAGCGATTGCACACATTGCCCGTACTAATTGTTAATTATAAATTGTTAGTTGTTAATTATGAAGAACAATATCGTTAAAGATAAAAGTTTTGATTTTGCTATTAGAATTGTCAGGCTTTATCAATATTTAAATAGTAATAAAAAGGAATTTGTATTATCTAAGCAACTTTTGAGATCAGGAACAAGTATTGGTGCGATGATTAGAGAAGCTGAACACGCTGAAAGTAAAAAATGATTTCATTCATAAATTTGCAATTGCTCAGAAAGAGGCTAATGAAGTAGTTTATTGGTTGGAATTGTTAAGAGCAACTGATTATTTAAATGAAAAAGAATTTGATAACATTTACGACGACGCGATTACAATTTTAAAATTAATAACAAGCATTCTTAAAACTTCCAAAAATCAATTAGTTCCAAAATAAATTTCGATGTAAATCAATCATTAACAATTCACAATTAACCATTAAAATGATATATCTAATTACTGGAGGAGAACGTTCAGGAAAAAGCAGTTATGCCGAAAATTTAGCCAAAGGTTTCTCGGAAAACCCAATGTATGTGGCAACGGCCAGAAAATGGGATGATGATTTTCAAAAAAGAGTTGACCGTCATCAAAAAGATCGTGATGAACGATGGGTAAACATTGAGAAAGAAAAGCATTTGTCGGAAATTGATTTTTCGGGTAAAGTGGCGATTGTTGACTGTGTTACACTTTGGTTGACCAACTTTTTCATTGATACTAAGAATGATGTTGCCTTAAGTTTGGAACAAGCCAAATCCGAATTTGATGCCATTGCACAACAAGAAAACACCACGATAATTATTGTGACAAACGAAATAGGAATGGGGGTTCACGCCGAAAC
>DATEOV010000411.1:0-4056 GCA_035273645.1 Flavobacterium sp.
CGAAATCTTAAAAAAACAACATCCCCACGCTGTTCACTACTGTTATGCCTATCAAATAGGAACTGAAACCATTCAATACAGAGCCAATGACGATGGTGAGCCTAACAATACAGCCGGAGCTCCAATCTATGGCCAAATACAATCTTTTGGACTTACCAATATACTTATAGTCGTAGTCCGAATATATGGAGGAATAAAATTAGGCGTAGGCGGATTGATTTCGGCTTATAAAACTTCGGCACAAATCACATTGGAATCTTGTGAAATTATCGAAAAAACAATTGACGTGCCTTTTCAGATTTCATTTGACTATAAAAACATGAATAAAGTGATGCGGGTAATCAAAGAAAAAAAACTGGATATTGCTTCCCAAGAAATGGAAATAAATGAAGACACCAATTTGCCAATAGGTAAAATTGTAGTAAAAACCAGAAAAAAAAATGCCGAAATGATATTCGACACTTTTAATTCTTTATTTGAAATTGACATAAAAAAACTATAAATTCTCATTAAAAAGAATTCATTCTGATGATTATTCAAAAGTTTTTAGTAGTTCCAAAATGTAATCTGGCGGCGCAATTGGTTTTCCTGTTTTTAAAGACACAAAAACCAACAAAAATTGAGCCGTTGTTAATAACTCATTCGATTCATTATAAATTGCACAATCAAATTCAATCTTCACAGACGTCTGACTTTTGAAAACCGTATGTACTGTCAACAGCTCATCATAAACCGCTGATTTTTTATAATTGATATTCATATTCACAATAGGAAGTCCTATACCGCTTTCTTCCATACTTTTATATGAAATCCCTTTGTTTCTAAGCCATTCGACTCTTCCTATCTCAAAATAAGGGATATAATTTCCGTGATAAACAACCCCCATTTGATCAGTTTCTGAATAACGGACACGCACTTGAACTTGATGATCTTTCATTAATTTTGACTTAAAATTTTAAACTTTAAAAACCTCCTTACAACTTTTTTTTTTAAAAATTATAACCTAAATATTTTTTTTTACAGATAATTGTTCACATATTTGTTATCCCGAAATATGAAACTATTTTACACTACTTTTGTAAGATACGGACTACTTTAAACAAAATAATTTAACTAGATATATGAACAAGACTGCACAATCAGTATGGGAAAACTGTTTGTCCTTCATAAAGGACAACATTCAAGATCAAGCCTATAAAACTTGGTTCGAACCAATTAAATCAGTTGAACTTACCGATAATGCATTATATATTCAAGTACCAAGTAAATTTTTCTACGAATGGCTAGAAGAGCACTATGTGAAATTATTAAAAGTGGCCCTAACCAAAGAACTTGGAAAAAACGCAAAGTTACTCTATAAAATCAAAATGGAAAACACTTATGGTAATAAACAACCGTTTACGGAACAGTTGCCAAGTGCCAATAGAGCTCCAATGAAAGCTCAAGAAGTAGATGCTCCATTTAAAAACCTAAACCCAGAATTAAAAAACCCATTTGTTATTCCTGGAATTCGAAATTTAAAAATCGAATCCCAACTGAATCCTAATTATAGTTTTGATAACTTCTTGGAAGGGGATTCTAATAGATTAGCCCGTTCTGCAGGTATGGCAGTTGCCAATAAACCAGGCGGAACATCTTTCAACCCATTATTGATTTTTGGTGGTGTTGGATTGGGAAAAACACACTTAGCTCACGCTATCGGTGTTGAAATCAAAGATAAATATCCTGAAAAAACGGTTTTATATATTTCTGCTGAAATTTTCACCCAACAATATATTGATTCGGTAAAGAAAAACAACAGAAACGATTTTATTCATTTCTATCAATTAATTGATGTATTAATCATTGACGACGTTCAATTCCTTTCTGGGAAATCAGGAACACAAGATGTATTTTTCCATATTTTCAATTACTTGCACCAAAACGGAAAACAGGTTATCTTGACTTCGGACAAGGCTCCTGTTGACATGCAAGACATTGAGCAACGTTTATTATCCCGTTTCAAATGGGGATTATCTGCCGAATTACACCAACCGGATTATGAAACTAGAATTTCAATCCTAAAAAATATACTATATCGTGATGGTGTTGAAATGCCAGACGACATTATAGAATATGTAGCCCGCAACATTAAATCGAATGTTCGTGAGCTAGAAGGAGCTATCATTTCATTGATTGCACAATCTTCTTTCAACAAAAAAGAAGTAACCATCGAACTTGCCAAAAGTGTCGTGGAAAAATTTGTAAAAAATGTAAAGAGAGAAATTTCAATCGATTACATTCAAAAAATAGTTTCCGATTATTTCCAATTGGATTTAGAGACCCTACAATCCAAAACAAGAAAAAGACACGTTGTACAAGCAAGACAATTGGCAATGTTTTTTGCCAAAAAATTCACTAAAGCTTCATTGGCCAATATCGGTTCCCAAATTGGTGACCGTGATCACGCTACTGTATTGCACGCTTGCAAAACAGTAGACAATTTAGTAGCTACCGACAAACAGTTCAAAAAGTATGTCGAGGATATTAATTCAAAATTAACGCTATAAAAAGCAATATGCCTGTCAAAATTTTAATGGTTTGTTTGGGTAATATCTGCCGTTCACCACTGGCAGAAGGTATATTAGCCTCCAAACTCCCCAATGACAAATTCCTTGTAGATTCTGCAGGAACTGGTTCTTGGCATGTTGGACGATCCCCAGATAATCGTTCTATAGCAACCGCCAAAAAAAATGGTTTAAATATTTCTAAACAAAAAGGAAGACAATTTCAAAAAACCGATTTCGATGCTTTTGATTACATTTTTGTAATGGACAACAGTAATTACAACGATGTGATTCATCTCGCCCAAAGCGAAACCCAAAAAGGAAAAGTCCAACTCATTTTGGACGCTATCTTTCCAAATGAAAATGTTGATGTCCCAGACCCATACTACGGAGTAGCAAATGGTTTTGACATGGTTTACCAAATGCTCGACGAAGCTTGCGAAGTAATTGCCCAAAAGCTGATTACCAAACATTCCTAAAAAAACTAAATAAGTTTTTTATCTTTGTCAAAATGATGACTTTTTCCTCCAATATCATTCGCAGACGGCAAAAAACATCTTATTTCAAAAATTGAAAACAACCAAATGAAATCAACACCTCTTCTTGGAAAATTATACTTAATCCCAACCACTATGGGTGATTGCGACCCATTGGACGTATTACCGCAAACCATAAAAAGATGCGTAGATCTAATTGATTACTATGTGGTTGAGAATGACAAAACAGCTCGAAAATCCATAAAACTGACCAATCCAGAGAAAAAACAATCCGAATTAAAACTTTTCATCCTCAATAAACATACTGAAACTAAAGAGCATCAAGAATTTATCAAACCGCTTTTGGATGGTAAAGATATGGGACTCATGAGCGAAGCAGGATGTCCAGGTGTAGCCGATCCTGGCGCTGTAATAGTAAAATTGGCCCACGAAAAAGGAATTCAAGTTGTTCCACTCGTAGGTCCGTCCTCAATATTATTGGCCATGATGGCATCCGGAATGAACGGCCAAAGCTTTACTTTTCATGGTTATTTACCCATTGAAAAAGACGAAAAAAGAGCTAGCTTCAAGAGCTTAGAACGCATATCTTTTGAAAAAAATCAGTCACAGATTTTCATCGAAACACCGTACCGCAACAATAAATTATTGGAAGATCTAATCCAAACCTTGCATCCTGAAACACATTTATGCATAGCCACCGATATCACCTTACCTACGGAATACATCAAAACAAAGAAAATTTCGGCATGGAAAAAAGAAACCATCGATTTACACAAACGCCCCACCATTTTCATCATCCATAAAATGTAAATATCAAAGTCCTTTTGGGCGTGCCACCATAAAAAAAATGGGCCTACTCATCACACACTGGTGAGTCGGCCCATTTCTTTTATGCTGTCGGGTCATCCGCATTACAAGGTAACTAGCTCCTACCCCTCACGCAACTCGCAAGAACATTCGTTTTACACCAAATCTTTAATTTTTCCCGAACATCGTTCCTTCAAAAAAGGAAA
>DATEOV010000412.1:0-11656 GCA_035273645.1 Flavobacterium sp.
CCTCATTTTTATCTGGAACATTAGGTTTTCTATGGCTAAAACTCACTTTTAAAGCTCCCGAAAAATCGATTAAAATCAAATAAATAGGATAAAAAACGTGTTAAATAAATCTAAAAGAGAAATTTTATCCTTTCCTTTGTAGCTCCATTGATTACAGGTAATGACCTAAAAACCTCGTAACAAAACATACAATGAAAAATTTTTATTTTATACCCTTATTGTGTTTTGTCTTTTTGTTCCAAAGTTGCTTTGAAGTAATTGAAGAAGTGAAAATGAAAGACGACGGATCGGGGCATTTTAATTTTGTAATTAATTTTAGCCAAAGCAAAACTAAAATCAATTCGGTTTTAAAAATGCAAAAAATCAACGGCTATACCATTCCTTCCAAAGAGGAAATCAAAAATGAAGCCGCCAAACTAGAAGCACTTGCACAGAATACTACTGGAATTTCCAATGTAAAAACGAATATCGACTTAACGAATTACATATTTGCAATTGATTTAGATTTTCAAAAAATAACCAATCTCAATTCGGTTTTTTTAAAACTAAAAAACAGCAAAAAAATAAGCCCAACAATTGCAACTGATTATTTCACTTTTAATGACAAAAAGTTTATTCGAAGCCAAAAAGTGCCAATAAAAACCTTATACGATAAATTGGAAAAGGCCGACAAAGAAGTTTTTCAAAATGCCAAATATACGTCTGTTTACAAATTTGATTCAACCATCAAATCCTTTTCGAACAAAAATGCAGTGACGTCCAAAAGCAATAAAGCTATCAAACTTAACGGTTCCGTAATCAATGTAATTAACGGAAACGAAAAAATCGAAAATACAATCACACTCAACTAAATATAGACATGAAAAATCTTTTCCTACTACTTGTCATCTGTTTCTCCATAAATATATATTCTCAGGATTTAGCCAACAAAGTTCCAGACAATGCTCCTTTTGCTTTGTGTTTTAACGGAAAAAACCTCAACGACAAAGTAGCAATCAAAACCATTCAGGAATATCCTTGGATGCAAGAATTATTGGAAAAACAATTAAAATTTTTACCAAAGGATTTAAGCCAAACAGGTATTGAACTAACCAACAAACAATACCAATATTACATCAACAAAGACTCTGTGATGAGTTATGTTATATTGCTTCCGCTAAATAATGCCGCGTTATTCGAAAAATTGATTCAAGCCAAATATGGAGATAGTCTTAAAGTAAAAAAACAAGGGACATACAATAGCGTAGCTACTTCAAAAACGCATCATTTGGCTTGGAATGAAAAGTTTGCCGTTTTGGTAAATGCTACATATTCCAAACCCAATAAAAACATTTATAACGAAACAGAACCATACGCTGATTTAGCAAGTATGGATACAACAGGTGTTCTTGTAGACACCTTAGCAATTGACTATACTACAGCTGAACCTACCTATGTTGCTCAACAAATAAAGCCAACTCCTGATCCTGAAAAAAATGGAAAAGCAAAAACAGGAAAGAGCAAGAAGGGAAAGAAATCCAAAAAAGTGACGGAAGAATCAAAAATTGTTGAGCCTACCGAAGAAGAAATTTATGCTGCACAAGAAAAAGCAAATGCCGAATTGGAAGAAACCAACAGAAAATTATTGGAACTAGAATTAAGAAAAACCGATTCTATCGAAAGATTAAAAATCAGTCCTGTTGTTGATTTGATTTTCAAAGAAGCTTTCGATTCCAAAATAGAAACTACAGCAATAAGTTCTGCTGTTTTTAAAAACAACAACCCTAAATCTGACTTTTATATTTTCGCCGATTTGGATGCATTAACAAACCAATTGTATTCAAGCATTTTAGGATCAAATTCTGCTTTAGTGGGGATTTACAAAAACGGAATCCTAAACAGCAATTTCCATATGAATGGTTATTTTGAAAAAGACAGAATCAGATTGAATCAGGTTATGACTCCTAAAAACGAAGAAACTAAAAAATCGTATCAAGAAATATGTGATTCAAAAATTGACAAAAACCTATTGAATTATATAGGCAACAATGTTTTGGGATATTACTCTGTTGCGATGGACACACAAGCCATTATGAACTACGAATACAAAGTTTTAAAAAACACTTTGAATTCTGTTTACCAATCCTACACAAAAGACACCAGTGGTAACGAAGCTGATGTTTTGATTGATGCCGTTGCACTATTTTTGGACGAAAAAGCCATTGCTGACCTAATTCCTGGCAACGCAATTTTTGTGCTTCATGATCTCAAAAAAGTACAAAGAGATTTCATAAACATCGATTATGATGAAAATTATCAGCAAATAGAAACCAAAGGCATCAAAGATGAAATACAGCCTGACTTTACATTTCTTATGAATACCAGAAATGAATCATTCGTCAACAAATTACTGCAACTTCCTTTGAATAAAAGTAAATTTACCGCTACCGATTATCAATTAACCAATGGATATTACACCATTCATTTTGAAAAAGACAATCTGCTCGAGAACCTATATATCGGAATGAAAAACGGCTCGGTGATGTTGACTACTTCAAAAGTAAATGTAGAAAACTTGATTCAACAAACTCCAATGCCATTACAGCCTGATTTCAAAAAATCGATCTCTAAAAACAATTCTGCTGCTTGGTTCGATATTCAAAAAATAATTGCAGCGTCCAAAACGGAATTTGGCAATGATGCCAAAAGCAATTACTTTGACATTGCATTGAAAAATGCGGGCGAAATTACAATGGAGTCCAAATTCAAAAATGGCGCTATTGTTTCAGACGCATCGTACACCATTAGAGGGGAACACACTAACAGTTTGCAATATTTCTTTGATGTCATCAATGAATTATACGCTGAAAGCAAAAAGGAAACAATCGTTACCGAATAATAATGAAAAGCCCAAAAAGCTATCCTTACGGAATTGCCATACTTCTTATTGCCATTGGGAGTATGGCTTTTTTGTATCGGTATGGCTATCATAAAGCTTTTGACGAAAAATACATTCCAAAGAATACGGACTTAATTGCAATGGTCGATGTAAAAAACATTCGAAATTATTTTATTTTTTCCTGTCTAAAAAACCCTTCGGACTGTCAATGGAATTCTACTGACACTGAATATAGAAAACGCTTTGAACTTTCTAATTATGGAATAAAAACACCCGATTATTTAGCTTTTTTCCACATTGAAAACCAACCAATTTCACTGTGGTTTGTCACTCTTAAAATAGATGACGAAACTATATTTGAAAAAGCAATATCCAAAGTGCATTTCCGAAAGGACAAACTTCAAAATGGAATGAATGCTTACTATTCAAATTCATTGAATCTTTGTATTATAAAACATTCGAACCAAATTCTAGTCTCGAACATTCCAGAAAAGCAAAAGCAAATCGCGGTAAAAGTAGCCGAAGATTTATTTTTGAAAAAACTTTTTCTAGATAGCAAAAAAGCAGAAAGAACGATTAATACATACAATGCTGTAACGTTTTGGATCAAAAAAAACAACTTGCTGGAAGAAGATGGAATTCTAAATCTAAAATTGGAAGACCACGAAATAACGGTTGATGGACAACTACAATTAAAATCGAAGTATAAAAAAGAATCGCAATTCCTTCAAAATTCAAACGCTTTATTGTCATTGGGCTTTGATTTTGAAATGATTAGGGACCAAGATATTCTCAAACATAATTCCGATAAAATCAACAAAATGATTGGTTTTGATTTGGATTCAATTTTAGCTCACAACCCAACAAAAACAGAATTATTGCTAAATGAAATAGTTGAAAAGAAAGATTCGGCCATCAGTTACGACTATGATGACGATTTTAATCCAATAAAAAAAGTGGTTGTACACACAAGTCGTGAACCCTCTTTTTACTTCTCAATGCAGACAGCAAATTCCAAAAAAGTTTACAATTACCTGAAAGCACAAAATGCCATTGATAATCATCAGGTATTCGTGAATTTTCCTTTAGCAACAACAAAAACTTCCATCCGGGAAAATGTCTTAACATTGGAAGCAAATCCTCTAAAAAAATTAAATTTACAACCTTCTGATCCTAAAATTGGATATTTGCAGATGCAATTCAACAAACTTCATCCAGAAGATTGGCGTTTCATTATTTCCAAAAATAAAAATTTTTCGTTTTTAAAATCCTTTGAAAGTTTAGAAATGAATCTTTCAAATGAAAACAACGCAGCCCATTTTCGAGCAAGTTTGAAAACAAAAAACGCAAAAAACTTGATTTCGATTATGAGGTAAATAATAACCTATAGGATATCATTTTTTGGAACCAAGTTCAATGTTAAAATGATTGTACTGCAACTCTTTTTTAAGCACTCATAATCAAAGATTTATTGATTTGTATCAGAACCCTCTCTAGATGCGGATTTGTAAAATTCACAGAAAAACTCCTTTTTTGACCAAAATTAAAGGGGAAGCTATAATAAAATCCTATTTTTACGTTGTATTTAAAAACAAAAACAAAACTTATGAAAAAATTTATTCTAATAATTGCCTTTGGTTTAATATCAACTGGAGCATTTGCACAAGCTCCTCTTGAAGAAGGTGGAGTACAATTAAACGCAGGTGTAGGGGCTTCAGGTTGGGGAGTTCCTGTATATTTCGGTCTTGATTACGGAATCGCAAGGGATTGGACTCTTGGCGGGCAAATCTCTTTCCAAACTGATAATGACCCATACCATTATGGTGGCAATACCTATCACTATGATTCTTCTGCAGTAGGAATTGGAGCTAACGGAAACTATCATTTCAACAGAATATTGAATATGCCAAGCAAATTTGATTTCTATGCAGGTGCCGCACTTACATATTACTTTTGGAATTATAATGATTACGACGGTAACAATCACCCTGACCACGATGCTTTAGGCCTTGGACTTCAAGTGGGAGGACGTTATTTCTTTACCGATAAATTTGGTATTAATCTAGAATTAGGAGGCGGTTCAGCAACAAGCGGTGCCAAATTTGGAGTTACTTTTAAACTTTAGTACTAGAAAAAAAATCCAGCAAAAAAGCCATCTGAGAAATCAGATGGCTTTTTTCTTGGATTTAAAATACTTTTATTTAATTCTTTTGAAAGTGACATTATATGATTTATTATCAGATCCATCAACATAAACACCTATTAACAAATCTTTTTCAGCAAGATAATTTAGCGACAAACTATAACCTGGATTATCATCTTGCCTGTATATAACAAACAACCGCAAAACATCTGAAGAATTAGTCCAACCCGCTTTTTCAATAAAAATAAATTTAGAATTCAAATAATTCACTTGCAATGAACCATTATCCAAAAGTCTCAAAATATTTAATTCAACGGCCGCATCATCTCTTTGCCAATTCCCTTTGATTAAATTTTTATCTTGATTTTTTGACAGTAACTGTTTTTGTGAATGTTTAAAAACTGTCACTGATGGAGAGACATTACCTTTTGCCTTAAGCGAGAAAGGAATTATAGTCACACCCAGAAAAAGAAGTAAAAACCCGCTAATTAAAATAGTAATTTTTTGCATCTATCCATTTTTATGTTAAACAATAAAACAATATTTAGGGCAAAGAAAAACAGTAAAAAAGGTCTATGATTTCCTAACCATAAAGATATTATTTTTTTATTTACAACATTAAAAATTAACACTATTGCATTGATTTACAGAAAAATAAGTTTTAAATTTAGTTTAATTATGCAATAAAATATTTTGACTAAAGCATAACTAAAATTCAGCAAATCATAGATTGTGCAGAGATTATAGCCAAATCATTAACTATATTTGATATACAAATTGAATTTTAAAATGAAAAAGAGATACTTGATGGTATTATTGGCTGTAATGATTTCGGGCTATGCCCAAAAAAAAGAAAGTCAAACAAAAGATATTGCAGTCCTAGAACAAAAGATGGCCAGCAAGAAAATGAACTTGAGAGTCAATCCCAACACCCAAAACTACGACATTACTTATCATGAACTTCGCTTTACTGTAGATCCTGCCAATTATTACATTTCCGGGGTTGTAACGACTACTTTTACTGCATTATCGGATCTTTCAACAGTCACTTTTGATTTAACAAATCAATTAATCGTAAGTTCCGTTACCAAAGACGGAACTCCTTTGACATTCATCCAAAATGCCAATAACGAATTGGTTATTACTTTACCAAGTATATTAAATTCAAATGATTCAGCGAGTGTTATAATTTCCTATTCTGGCGCTCCCGCAAATGGTGAAGCAGCTTTTACCACCTCAACACATAATGCTTCTCCTGTTTTATACACTTTATCCGAACCATATGGCGCACGTGATTGGTGGCCCTGCAAGCAAGATTTGAATGACAAAGCAGACAGTATTGATGTTTACATTACGGCGCCATCCCAATACATTAGCGTTGCAAATGGCATAGAAACTACAACGCCAATCATTAGCGGCCCCTACAAAACGACACATTTTCATCACGGTTATCCCATTCCGGCTTATTTGGTTGCCATAGCAGTAACCAATTACAGTGTGTATAATCAAACTGGTGGTACCGCTCCCAATCAATACCCAATAATCAACTACATTTATCCCGAAACATTAGCCTCTGTACAAACACAATTGGACCAAACACCATTGATTTTAAATTTGTATGAAAACCTATTCGAAATCTACCCTTTTCATACTGAAAAGTATGGTCATGCCCAATTTGGCTGGGGTGGTGGAATGGAACACACCACGGTTTCTTTTATGGTAAGTTTTGAAAGAGATCTAATTGCTCACGAAATGGCGCACCAATGGTTTGGAGACAAAATCACTTGTGGCAGTTGGAAAGACATTTGGCTTAACGAAGGATTTGCAACTTATGTTGCCGCTTTGGTAATTGATAATTTTGATGGTCAAGCCGCTTTTGAAACCGAAAAAAGCAAAATGATTAACAATATTACTTCCAAAACTAATGGAGCAGTATATTTGACTGATGCCGAACTTACCAATGTCAACAGAATTTTTGACTCCCGATTAACGTATAATAAAGGTGCCATGGTTCTGAATATGCTTCGTTTAAAAATGGGGGATGCCTTGTTTTTTCAAGGAGTGAAAAATTATTTAAAAGATGTTAATCTTGCTTATAAATACGCCAAAACTCCCGACTTGCAAGCGCATTTGGAAGCGGTTTACGGCAGTAGTCTATCGGAATTCTTTAACGACTGGATTTACAATCAGGGTTATCCAATTTATAACATAACTGTCCAAAATTTAGGAGGTGGTCAAGCCAAATTTACTGTCAATCAAACACAATCGGATGCTTCTGTTTCTTATTTTGAAATGCCGGTGCCAATTCGTATTTTTGGAACTGGTGGTCAACAATTGGATTTGGTATTGAACAACACCGTTAATGGAGAAACTTTTACGGAAAACGTTCCTTTTACCATTTCGAGCATCACTTTCGACCCGAATAAAAACATTATTTCAAAAGGCAACACCGCTACATTAAGTAAAGCAAAATTTGAATTGACAACAGCACAAATATCGCTAAATCAAGCAAACGATGTCCTCACACTAAACCTATTAAGCGGAATAACAGTTGATAAAACAGTATTTTACAATGTGGCTGGCCAAAGAATAAAAACAACTCACTCGGCAACTACTTGGGATATTAGCTCTTGGGCGTCTGGCGTTTATTTTATGAGTGTACAAACGGACGCAGGCTCTAAAAAAATGAAAATCGTAAAGAATTAAGAAACAGTTTCGTGAAGATGCACGAAAGAAGCACAAAGATTCGCAAAGTTTTCTTTTAAAATTTTATAGAATTCTTTGTGAATCTTTGTAATTTATCTTTGTGAGTCTTTGCAAAATAATTAATCTATTCTCTTTTAATCTCACGACCTACAAACTCTTTTGTTTTTATTAATATGAAGAAATATCTAATTGACTGTTACGCTTTTAGTATGTGATGAAGTACAGGATTCATTATCTTTTTTAATTGTCACATCTGCTTTTACCGTAAATGTACCAGCCTCAGTATAAATATGTGAAACAGTAGTACCACTAACCGTTTCGGTAGTACCATCGCCAAAAGTCCATTTTACCGACGAAAGTGTATAACTTCCTGTATACTCTATTTCGTAATTAATTTTTTTTGGATTGGCGGCATCAGTAGTATGTTTTAATTTTACAAAAAACGATTCTGCTACACAATCAATTCCTTTACTGACATCATCTTTACTACAGGAAAAATTTAAAAATAGAATTACTACTGCGAATAAAATTGTGGTTTTAGTTTTCATTATTTTTTACTTTATTTTTATTATTGAAAGATTTTACACCGTAAATATATCTCTTATTTTTTAAAAATATAGAATGATTTAATAAGAAAGTAAAAAAACATAGGATTTATCAAGTTAAATAAAGGGGTCTTTGTGAATCTTAATCCTTCAGTCTGACATGACAACATTGAATAAATTATCCCCTTTTAATCTCATGACCCACAAATTCTTCCAAAGAGGCAAACATCTCGTCAACGGAAAGCACTTCGAAATCAGGGTGTGATTTCAAAAAAATGGCATTCAAAGTAACTAGATTTTCTTCTATTTCGAAGAAAGTATCGTTGATGAGTAAATCTCTGGTAGGATTTACACCTTCCAATTTTCCTTTTAGGAATTTATTGAGCTTAACACTACTCATTAGTTTTACTTTTTTGCTTTGCTGTTGGAATAATTCCAAATGCTTTTCGGCGCCAATCAATGCCAAACCTTCTTCTATCAACTCATTTAATTCTGAATTCCAACCTGATTGATGCACAAATTGCGCAAAGTTACCCGCCACATATTGGGAATAATAATAGTCTAAATAATAACTCGTCAAAGCGTCTTCATGAATCAAATCGTCGTTCACACCTTCCTCACGCATTAAGTTGATTACCGAAATATTGGAGTGAATCACATCTTGAAGATTTTCACTATTGAAGGCTGTTTCTGAAACTATTATTCTACCGAATTCCATGTGTTTTATATTTAAATACTTTGGTGCAAATTTCAGTTAAATTAAAACAGAAAAGAAATGCAAATTGATTTATCTGAATGAAATTGTATTAGATCCATTCCTCTATAAAATAAAAACACTGTCAATAGCTAGAATTTGAGGACTCGAAAAAGCAATAACTCTAAGCACTTAACAAAACGAATCTTGTAAAAAACATAATATTTACATTATTATAGTTTTGATTCACTGACAAGTAGTAACTTTATTCTTTCAATAAATCATTAAAAAACGCTAAATGGAAGAAAGAATAACATTGGAATACTATGTTTTGGATGTATTCTCGAATAAAAGTTACAAAGGAAACCCATTATCAGTTGTCTTTACTAATGGTAATTTAAAATTAGAGGTATATCAAAATATTGCGAAAGAATTTGGCTATTCTGAAACGTCTTTTGTTTATTATTCTACAACACAAAAAGCATTGAACGTGCGTTCGTTTACACCCACAGGCATTGAAATAGAAGGAGCGGGACACAATTTGTTGGGCGCGGTTTGTGGTGCTTTATTAAAACAAATACCAATATTCCATGAACAAAATGAAAGTAATCGTTTTGTAATCATGAAACATTCTCCCATAAAACTAACCGTACACTTTGATCCTGTTACACAATATCCTATTGTTCAAATGCATCAAAAACCAGCTGTGATTATACAGGAAATACCCACTTATAAAATAGCAGTGGCACTTGGTTTAAAAATCGAGGATTTGGATGTTAGTGACTATGTTCCCACAATCGTCAAAACAGAAGTTGCTCACACCATGGTTCCAATCAAGAACAGTCAAATACTTAATGAGTGTGTACCAGACAACAAACTTTTAATTGAAATCTCAAAAGAATATGGATTTGAAGGATTTTATTGTTTTACAATTTCGAAACAAGACCAACAAAACATAGCTGAAGCTCGGTTTTTCAACCCAATAATTGGTATAAATGAAGACCCAGCCACAGGAACGGCTGCTGGACCTCTAATTGGTTTTTTGACAAAAAAGAAATATACGCAGCCTAATAAAGAATATAAAATTCTACAGGGTGTTAAATTAAATCAACCTTCGTTGATTGAGGTTATGAATAGGGAAAATGATATTTTGGTTGGCGGTTCATCCATTATTACAATGCGAGGCGAACTCTATCTATAAACAAAGAAGCCGCATTAAATAAAGCAGCTTCTTATATATTCAAACCAAAAACAGAATTTCTTAATTCGTTTTCATTGGTGGCAAATCAAATGCTTTTGAATCGTGTTCGAAATTATTGCGGTGTCCACCATCACAAAAAGGTTTGTTTGCCGACAATCCACAACGGCAAAGACCTAAGGCAGATCTTCCTTGCAGCCCATAAACTGTTCCTTCTTGGTCCATAATTTCAAAATCACCTTCTATTTTTATAGATCCGTTTTTATTAATGATTAGTTTCGTCTTGCTCATAAGTTTGTTTTGTTTTTTTCGAGTGCAAAGGTTGCAAAATATATTCTGATTTATTACTCGAAAGCCATAGTTTACATTAATTCTATTTAAATCAAAAGTTATGCAGAGGAGAAATCTTAGCTAGACAAATCATTTTAAAGAGCGATAAAGTGTAAAAATGGTATCTGCTTTTGAATAAATAACATAATGTCATTATGACAATATTTAGTAGATTTGAGAAATCATTTCTATCTAAATTATCAAACTGACCATATGAAAAAATATTCCACACTAATAGCACTTGCCCTTCTTTTTAGCTTGACTTCTGCAACTAAAAACACGAACTCATCCGAAGATGGCTGGATAAATTTACTTGACAACAATCTCAGCAAGTGGGATATGTACCTAAGTTACAAACACAAGAACGGGTATTCTGGCAAAATTCCAACTGATGCCAACGGGGTCGAAATCCCTCCTATTGGCTACAATAAAAATGTAAACAATATGTTTACGGTGATTCAGGAAAATAATGAACCCGTACTTAAAGTTACTGGAGAATATTATGGTTGTGTTTTCACCAAAGAAAATTTCAAAAACTACCGCCTGAAGCTAAAAGTCAAATTTGGAGCTAAAAAATGGGAGCCCAGAACCGACAAACTCATGGATGCAGGTGTGCTCTATCATTCGCAGGGAGAAGCGGGTGTAGATTACTGGCGCGCTTGGATGTTATCGCAAGAATTTCAAATAATGGAAGGGCATTTTGGTGATTACTGGAACATTGGTAAGGCGGCAATTGACATTAAAGCCTATCTTCCCGAAGGAGGAATGAATGCTGTTGCAGATGAGAGTCAGCAATTTATTCCGTTTGGGACTCATACCGAAAATACCGGATTTTGCATGCGAAAAATGAGAGCCGAAACACCAAATAACGGTTGGACAGAGATAGAATTAGTTTGTTTTGAAGGAAAAAGTCTTCATGTCATCAATGGTAAAGTGGTCATGGTTTTGCAGAATTCCCGCTATTTTGATGGTGAAAAATTTATCCCATTAACCGAAGGAAAAATCCAATTGCAAAGCGAAGCTTGTGAAGTTTACTATAAAAACATCCAAATAAAACCAATAAGCACAATGCCTGGTGAGTTTCAAAATTATTTCAAATAAATAGAATCCCTAACACGATTACTACACGAATTGAGGATTAATTCGTTTTACTTAAAATAAA
>DATEOV010000413.1:0-3842 GCA_035273645.1 Flavobacterium sp.
ACATTAATAATGAAGAAACTACTTTTTATACTGTTTGCTTTTTTAGCTTTCGCCAAAGTAAATGCTCAGGTATTGGATCCTGCAAAATGGACAACATCAATCGAAAAAAAATCGGAAACCAATTATATTTTGACTTTTAATGGTGTAATTGAAAAAGATTGGCATTTGTATTCACAATTCACCCCAGATGGAGGCCCACTGCCTTTGGAAGTTATTTTTAAAGATCAAAAAGGGAATTTTAATTTGGTAGGCAAAGCCAAAGAAAGTAAAACGGCTACCGCTTTCAATGACGTTTTTGGAGTAAATGAAACTTTTTTTCATGATAAAGCCCAAATTCAGCAAGAAATAACATTGGTAAATCCAAAGACTACTTCGATTCAAGTTGAATTGAATTATCAAGTTTGTAAAGAGGTTTGTATCAATCAGGAAAAGAAATTTACTTTTAAAATTCCAACAGCTGCATCAACGGTTGCTGCAACTACTCCAGTTGCTGTAGTTAAATTAGATACTGCCAAAGCAGACACTGAAAATACATTTACTGTGGTAACGAAAGATACAACAGTTGCGCCAGTTGAAAAGAAAATTATTGAACAATCTAAACCTACTGTGGAAATAGGATTGTGGTCTATTTTCTTTATTGCATTTTTCTCTGGTTTTGCAGCTTTGCTGACTCCTTGTGTGTTCCCAATGATTCCTATGACGGTTAGCTTTTTTACCAAACAGAGTAAAAATAAAGCTGCAGGAATCAGAAATGCCATCATTTATGGAATTTCTATAATTCTGATTTATGTATTATTAGGATTTTTGGTTACCTGGATTTTTGGTGCCGATGCGCTCAATGCATTGTCAACCAATGTTTGGTTCAATATTTTATTCTTCGTTTTGTTGGTTGTGTTTGCCACTTCGTTCCTTGGGGCTTTTGAAATTATGTTGCCTAATTCTTGGGCAAATAAAGTAGATAGTCAGGCTGATAAAGGAGGAATTGTAGGTATATTGTTTATGGCATTAGCCTTGGCAATCGTTTCGTTCTCTTGTACTGGGCCTATTGTTGGAACGCTATTGGTGGATGCAGCTTCCAAAGGTGGGATTGCCCCAATAATTGGGATGTTTGGGTTTTCATTGGCTTTAGCATTACCTTTTATGCTTTTTGCAATGTTTCCAGGATGGTTACACTCTTTACCTAAATCCGGCGGATGGTTGAATACTGTTAAAGTTGTTTTAGGATTTTTGGAACTAGCTTTGGCATTTAAATTTTTATCTAATGCTGATTTGGTTTTACAATTGCATTTACTGGAAAGAGAAGTGTTCTTGGTAATTTGGATTGCAATTTTTGGAACTTTAGCTTTTTATTTATTTGGAAAAATTACATTGCCTCATGACAGTCCAATATCACATATTTCGGTAGGAAGATTATCTTTAGGTTTGTTGGTATTGTCTTTTACAATATATTTAATACCAGGACTTTGGGGTGCACCTCTTAAATTAATAAGTGCATTTCCTCCTCCAATGGAATATAGCGAAAGTCCGTTGGGTTTAGGTGGTTCTAACACTGGAAGTGCTTCGTCAGTCGTTTTACCTGAAGGAGCAAAATTAGGTCCAAACCAAATTGTCGTTTTTGATGATTATGATAAAGGACTGGCTTATGCCAAAATGGTGAACAAACCTATATTGCTTGATTTTACGGGGCATGCTTGTGTGAATTGCCGAAAAATGGAAAACAATGTTTGGTCTGATGAAACTGTACTTCCAATTCTTAAAAATGAAGTTGTGGTTATTTCATTGTATGTGGATGATAAAAGACCATTGCCTGAAGGTGAACGGTTTATTTCCAAATCAACTGGAGCCGAAATTGAAACAATTGGTGATAAATGGACAGATTTTATGATTTCTAAATACAATACTAATACACAGCCGTTGTATGTTTTAACCGATTTAGAAGGTAATAATCTCAACGAAAAACAACCTACCATAAGTTATGTCGATGTTGAAGAATATGAAATTTGGCTTAAAGAAGGAATTTTAAAATTCAAAAAGTAAGACATAAATTCTCAAAAGTATATAAGACCTGTTCAGTTAGCTGAGCAGGTTTTTTTATGTCATTTTTTTAATGTTTTTGATGAAATTCAGCTTCAGTTTATTCTTTGTAGCTGTTGTCTTTATTTAAAAAAAATCAAAAGATGTAGTTAGTGCCTTCTTTTAATCCTTTAATCGAAAATGTATTAAAAAGTATATTAATGTATTCTTAATTCTATAATTTAGTTCTTAAGTAATTGGAATTTAGGTGTTTGTAAATGTTTTTTCTTGTTAAAATCATTTTTATTCCAAAAGAACCCTTTTTAAATAAATCATAAAATAGAAAGCCCCATTCTATTGATTTATATTTTACAGTTAGGCATACCCATATTCTTTATTTTAATATTTTAAACTTGATAAATATGAAAATATTTCTACCTAAATCCGTCTTTTTTACTTTTGTTTTTTTAATTGCAAATATGTTTTTTGCAAATGTATGTTTTGGGCAGACCGTAACACTCGATCAGACTGATTTGGATTATGCCCCAGGAGAAACGGTCTATATTACCGGAACTGGCTGGTATCCGAATGAGATAATTAACCTGAAGGTAGATCATCTTACGGAGCCTATACCCGATCATGGAACGCCCAACCCCCATCTTCCCTGGACAGTTGTAGCGGATAGTTCGGGTAATTTTAGTGCTTCGTGGTTTGTTACGGAGTATGAATTGAATTCTGATCTTTTGCTTATTGCTGATGGTTTACTGTCTGGGTTTACTTACAAGGTGTTTTTTACTGATAGCGGGAGTTTTAGCTATACTACAACTTCAGGAAAAGCTAATACAGTTTCGTTATTGCCTTCAGGGATGGACAACACAACACTTAGTGTAAATGTCACTGCTCCTAAGGCCAATGGAAATTTTAACGTGTCCTTAAGTTTTGCTGCAACAGGGACGCCTTCCATCCTAATTGGTGAAGATCCTGCCAAAATCAATTTGACGAGTGTAATCAAAGCCTTTACCACAACAGCTGGTAACAATGGGGTTGGTGATACTGATGTATTTCCTGTAATTGTTACAGTTGGATCAAGTGTTGCAGCGGGAACGTACAATTTTGAAGCAACAGCCATTGAAGCTAACTGTACAGACTGTGGTCAAGGGATTAGTGACGGTTCTAAATGGAACTTCACTGTTGTAGTGGCAAGTACTGGTGGGTCTATTGGAACAGTATCCATTGGTTCACAATCTGGGACTTCTACTTATGGAACGGCTAGTTCACCCACCTTTGCTGTTTCTTCAACAAGAGGTTCTAATGGAACAGTGAACGGAACTTATAGTGTTTCCGGTCTGCCTAGTGGTGTTACCTCTAGTTTTACACCGCCAGGTACATTTACAGCCAATGGAAGTGAATCATTCCCGGGAGCAATATTAACTCTTAATGTCCCTTCAAGTTTAAATGCAGGATCATATAATTTTGATGTGTTTTTAACTGACGGTACTCAACAAGCTATTGCAGTTGGGACTTTGGTAGTTGGCTTGAAATCCATTACGGTTACCGCTGACAACAGAGGCAAAACCTATGGTGATGCAGTAATCTTCACAGGAACTGAATTTAGCACACCATTAGGAGCGCTTGTAAATGGAGATGTAATCAGCAGTGTAACACTGACATCAGCAGGCGCCGTAGCCACCGCCACAGTAACAACACCTGGTCCAACCTATCCGATCGTTGCAAGCGCAGCCAGCGGTACAGGTCTTGGCAACTACAACATTAGTTATGCAGATGGAGCCTTGACCGTTGGAGCGAAAGCCTTATTGATCACGGCGGAC
>DATEOV010000414.1:0-3977 GCA_035273645.1 Flavobacterium sp.
AACACACTATCTTTAGTATACTCTGTATTTGGAAAAAGAATTTACGCAATTGGTACAGGAGGTTTAGACCACATATATGAATTACCAGTTAATCAATTGGATTTTGTTTGGGGAAGTAAAGTATCCAAAAACATAGATTTAAAATTTTCGGCACAAAACATCTTAAATCCAAATATAAAATTCGAACAAGGAAATGATGGTGATGCACCTTTAATGGATGAAGCTACCATTCGCAACTACAAAAAGGGAGTAGAATTCTCAATGAGTTTAGGATATACATTCTAAAATCAATCCCACTCAAACAAAGCCTCTAATTTCATTAGGGGCTTTGTCATTTATAAACAACAGAATCTCTTAACATTAACATCACAATTAAGACCTATTTTGATAACTTTTTTGTAATTATTCGGTAACATCTATTTCGAACTCACAAAGTACTTTTGACATATCAAATTATGAAAAATAACACTCAAACTATGAAAACAAAATTTTTAGCTTTAGCAATGTCTTTAGGCTTATTTATCACATCATGCAGTAATAATGATGAGGATCCAATTACAGTAGCTCCTTTATCAGGAACTGAAAGTATCGTTGTAGGGACTACTACTACTTTTTCAAGTACAACTACAGGAGGTACTTTTACAAGTGCTACTCCAGCGGTAGCAACAGTTGAAGCTAAAACAGGTGTAATTACTGCAGTATCTGTTGGTACATCTTTAATCACTTATACAGTTTCTGGAGCATCGGCATCAGTAACAAAAACAGTAACAGTAACTGCAGTTCCAGCGGCAACAGGAGAAATAACTGGAACTTTTGCAGCTGACAAAACTTATGCTTATGGAAACTACACTTTGAAAGGTATCGTAAAAGTAAAGTCAGGTGTAACAGTAACTTTTGAAGCAGGTTCTACAATTACTTGTAACAAAACTTCAGGTGACAACGCCTTAGTAGTTTTGAACGGTGGTAAACTAATCATCAAAGGAACTGCTGACAAACCAGTTGTATTTACTGAAGCTTCTAAAACTCCAGGATCTTGGGGAGGAATCATCATGTACGGTGATGCTCCTATCAAAGCAGTTGGTGGTGTAACAACTTCAACTTCTGAAGATGGAAATGCATTACCTTATGGAGGAACAAACGCTACTCACAATGGTGGATCATTAGTATATGCAAGAGTAGAATATGCTGGTGCAAAATTGGCTGATGGAACAAAAGAAAACAACGGTTTTACTTTTTATTCAGTAGGTACAGGAACAACTTTGGATCACTTAGTTTCTTATAAAGGAGCTGATGACGGATATGAATTTTTTGGAGGAACTGTAAGTATGACTAATGCAATTTCTTACGGTAATTATGATGATGCTTTTGACTGGCAAGATGGATGGCAAGGTCAAGCAAATAGCAACTGGTATGCTTACCAAACTGGAAAAGGAAACTTTGGTATGGAAATTGAATGTTCAAACAACAACAATTCATTCTGGCCAAAAATTGCTAACATTACTTTAAAGAGAGCAGCTGGTACTACTCCAGAAGTAGCTGGTGCAATTGAAATTGATGCTTTCCAATTCAAAAAAGAAGCTAATGGAGATTATAGCAACATCATCATTGATGGATATGCAAATTATACTGAGGGAACTACCACTTATACAGCAGCTGCTTGTAAAATTCAAGATGCAGCTACAAATAAAGATCAAGTAAATGCATCTAAAATTAAAATGACCAATGTTACTATTACAAACACTGGAATAAACATTTTAGGAGCAACTGTTTCTGGCACACCACTTGTGGTTAATTTTCCTACTGGACAGTTTGTAACGAGCACTACAGCAACAGGAGCTTCATTGACAAACGGCTCATGGTCAACTGTTGACGGAAATACTTTGATAAAATAATAAAGCTTTGAATTAGTTAAAAATACCTCTCAAAAACGAGAGGTATTTTTTTTTATAAAATATTTTTGCTATATTTACTATCAACTTTAAATGCTAATGAAAAAAAACTACTTTTATATTACTCTTTTATTGGCCATTTTCTTTACTATTACAGCAGCTGCTCAAGATAGTAAGCAAACGCCAAGAGCGCAAGATAACGCTTCAATTGAAGGGTTAAATTTGTACCCGAACCCTGTGACTAATGGTAAAGTTTACATTACTTCAAAAAATGACTTAGAAAAAGAAATTATCATTTTCGACGTATTAGGTAAGAAAGTATTGCAAACTAAAATTAGCACCAAAGAACTAAACGTTTCTAATCTTTCTCCTGGTATTTATATCATTAAAATCATCGAAGAAAATGCAACTAGTAGTAGAAAACTAATAATCAGATAATCTCTATTAAAATAATCATAAAAGTTCCAATGAAAATTGGAACTTTTTTTTTAAAACTTTTCAAAGCCATAAACATCAAAAACCAAAAAAAGGTTCCAAAATAATAATACCTTTGTCCTCAAAAAAAAGAACTTGATTACAGCCAGCGACATATTTACCATTTCGAGCCAAAAGCAATTTGAAAAAATAGCTTTAAAAGTATTTCGATTTCAATATGAAAACAATTTGGTGTACCAAGAATTTTGTGATTTACTAAAAACAAATCCACAAAAAGTAAAATCGTTGCATCAAATTCCTTTTTTACCCATTCAGTTTTTTAAAAGCCATAATGTTGTCTCAAACAACAATGCGATTCAGGTAACTTTTACCAGCAGTGGAACAACCGGAACCATCACTAGTAAACATCTGGTTACCGATGTTTCCATTTATGAAGAAAGCTATCGCAAAGGTTTTTCTCAATTTTACGGGAATATTGAAGATTATGTTATCTTGGCTCTGCTTCCCTCCTATCTTGAGAGAGAAGGATCCTCATTGATTTATATGGTTGAAGATTTAATACAATTAACCAATAACAGCGACAGCGGGTTTTACCTAAACAATCACGAAGAACTGATTCAAAAACTGATTGAATTGGATCAGGCAGGTCAAAATGTGATTTTAATTGGAGTTACCTATGCTCTATTGGATTTAATCGAAAAACAAAACTTCCAACTGCAGCACACCATCATTATGGAAACGGGCGGTATGAAAGGCAAACGTAAAGAAATGATTCGAGAGGAATTACACGAACAGCTCTGCAACGGATTTGGAGTTTCTGCGATCCATTCGGAGTATGGCATGACCGAATTACTATCCCAAGCTTATTCGTTAGGAAATGGAGTATTTGAATGCCCTTCTTGGATGCAAATACACATTCGCGATACCGAAGACGCTTTAACATACATTAACGACGGGAAAACAGGTGGAATTAACGTTATCGACCTAGCTAACATCAACTCTTGTTCATTTATTGCCACGCAAGATTTGGGCAAAAAATATCCCAATACCACTTTCGAAGTATTGGGACGTTTTGATAATTCAGATATTCGAGGTTGTAATTTGATGGTTGTTTAAAATGTTGAATCGGTTATTTGTTGATTCGTTGAATCGGCTATACATTCCGCATAAACGATTAACCGATTAAACAGTTAAACTTTTAAACAACCCTAATTACGAAATAATTTTTCTTACCGCTTTGCAAAAGCACAAACTGATTGTTAATCAAATCTTTTGAAGAAAGAACAAATGTTTCGTTCACTTTTTCTTTATTTACGGAAATAGAATTGGCAGTCAAAGCTCGTCTTGCCTCTCCATTCGATTTGAAGAATCCTGTTTTTTCATTCAAAACTTGAACAATATCCAACCCTGCCTCCACATCATTTTTTGAAATCTCAGCTTGTGGTACTCCGTCAAAAACTTCTAAAAAAGTAGTTTCATCCAATTGTTTTAAATCATCGGCAGTAGCATTTCCAAAAAGAATATTTGAAGCTTTGATAGCTTTCACCAATTCTTCAGCAGAATGTACAAAAACAGTTAACTCTTCGGCCAATTTTCTTTGTAATACTCTTAAATGCGGAGCAATTTTATGCTCTTCAATTAAAGCATCTATCG
>DATEOV010000415.1:0-11008 GCA_035273645.1 Flavobacterium sp.
TATCCGTTATTTTGGTATAAATTGGTTATATCCTCCCCATCTGGTTTTGATTTGTCTGCAATTCTTTCCTGAAGTAGGACTCCGTTATATACATCTCCAGTACGAATGCCCAAAAAACTGCCTAGTACTTCGTCTGCGTAAACAGTGTTTCCGATAAATTTAATATTTCCAAAATAATATTTAATTCCTTCCTCAACTTTAATTTTTATATAGAGGGCATTTTTTTCTTTGTTATATGCAACGGAATCTCCTAAAATTCGGGCATCACGATATCCGATTTTTTTATAATCATTAACGATCTTTTCTAAATCTTCTTGGTATTTGTCTTCAATGTATTTTGATCTCTTCAAAACGTGAAAGAAATTTTTTTCTCTGGTGTTTTTCATGGAGCCAAGTAGTTTGCTGCTAGGAACATTTTTGTTGCCTTCAAAATCAATTTTGTAAACTTTGACTTTTTCTCCTATGTCAACTTTTACAAGCATGTTTACTTCATTCGAAGTTAGGGTGTCTTTTGTGGTTGTTATGTAAACTTTAGCATTGAAAAAACCATCTTTTTTGTATTTTTTTTCAATGTAGTTTTTTGTGGTAGTGATTAAGTTTTCGGTTACGATTTTGCCATTGGTTAACCCATTGTCTTTAATAAAAGATTCAGTTTTACTTTTGGAAACACCAACAAATTTTACTTCGTTGATTTTTGGTAATTCTTTAATGTTTAAGTCAAGGTAGATACTATCATTTTCTACTCTATTTACATAAAATGAAATTTCATCAAAAAGGCCAAGTTTGCCTAATTTTTTTATCGAACTACTGATTTGTTCTCCTGGAACTGTAATTTCTTGTCCTTTTTCCAAACCAGCAAAAGTAACGACAGTTTGAGGGTTGAAACTAATGTCTCCAACTACTTTTACATCTGCTAATATGTATTTTTTACCTTGGTCAAATGGTACTCTGTCTTGTGCTTTAATTTGAGTAAATGTGCCTAAAATTAAAAAGGTAAGGACTAGTTTTATGCTTTTATGTAACACTAAAAAATTATTTAATTTGTTCACTTGTTTTTCCAAATCGACGTTCTCTTTTTTGATAACTAATGATAGCCTCATGTAAATCTTGTTCTTTAAAGTCTGGCCATAATACATCAGTAAAGTACAATTCTGCATAGGCTATTTGCCATAGCAAAAAATTACTTATTCTATGTTCCCCACTAGTTCTTATTAATAAATCAACATCCGGTAAATTATGCGTGTAAAGATGCTCATTTATAATTGAATCGTCAATACTGTCTATTGAAATTATATTATTTTTAACTTTATCGCTTATTATTTTTACAACATTTACTAATTCTTCCCTAGATCCGTAGCTTAAGGCAAGAGTTAATGTCATTTTCGTATTGTCTTTTGTTTTGTCCAACACATCAAATAATTGCTTTTGAGCGTTCTTTGGGAGCTTTTCTAAATTACCGATAGCGTTCATCTTGATGTTGCCTTCTTGCATTGTTTTGAGCTCTTTCTTTAATGAATTGATTAAAACTCTCATTAAAGTGTCTACTTCAAGCTTGGGTCTATTCCAATTTTCTGTGGAGAAAGCGTATAGGGTTAAGTATTCTACGCCTAAATCTAAGCATTCTTGGATAATTATTTTCACAGATTTTGAGCCGCTTTCATGTCCAAGCGTTCTGATAAAGCCTTTTTGTTTTGCCCAACGACCATTCCCGTCCATGATAATGGCCAAGTGTTTGGGGATATTGTTTGTGTTTATTTTGTCTTTTAACATCTTATTTTAATCTGCGCAGTAACATGGTTCGTCTCCAAAAGTATACGTTAATGTTACTCCCGTGAAAACATACCAATCATTATTATTTATATTGCCAAATTTGGGTAAACTACTGTTACTTGGATTACTTCCGTCAATATTGTCAGTAAAAGTATATCGGGCTCCAACTTCTAAGCCTAAAACAAAATCCCTTAAGAAATTTGTTTTGACACCAACGGTCATTGGTATGGCAATACTGCTGTTTGTGTCGTTTTTATGTGTAACCCCCGAAATTACATATAACTCATCATAAAGAAAATAACTTAAGCCAGAATATACGTAAGGAGTAAATTTTGGTCTTTCCTCATGTAAATTAAAATCAAAAAAATTAAATTCTAATCCAGCAGAAAGCTCTTTTATGTTGTTTTTAAAGCGATATCCTCTATTGTATCTTCCAGTTTCTTTTGAATCATGATCATTTCCTGAGATTTGCGACTGAGTGTAGGAAAATCTATAAGCATGTCTTGAACTTTTATTCCATTTATATAAAATACCAAATGCAGGTTCATTTGGAGCAATGTAAGTTGTTGAACCTACGTCTCCTATGTAATTACTGCCGCCAAGAAAAACTCCTATTTCATTAATTTGGGAATGAATAGAAGAAAAAGTGAAAAAGCATAAAAATGAAATGAAAATTTTACTCATAAATTATAAAATTGCGTGCAAATATAATAATTATCAATAGGATTCAATACGTATCTTAGGAATACTGTCTTTTTTTAGACCAGCTCCCTTTTTTTATATATAAAGGATGTGATATTAACGATTAAAAAGGGATAATTCGTATATGAAGTTTTTAATTCCTTCTGTCCTCACCCCAAAGTAGTTTTGTTCTTAGGGTTTTCAAAAAAGTTTCTTCCGGTATCTCCACCATATTTATTTCGAAATTTGTTTTTTTTATGGTCAAAATCGAATCATTTGCGACACTTGTTATTCTAGAATCCAAGGATACTAAATATTGTTCTTCTCTACCTGAAACTTTTAGACGAATTTCGGTTGCGTCTGGAACGACTAGAGGTCTTGCGTTCAGGTTATGAGGAGCAATAGGTGTGATGACTAAACTTTTTACGTCAGGTGTTAAAATAGGTCCTCCACAACTCAAAGAGTAGCCTGTTGTCCCGGTTGGCGTTGCAATAATTAGCCCATCTGCCCAATAGGAATTTAAAAACTCATCGTTCAAATACGTATCTATTGTTATCATAGATGTAGTCTCTTTTCGGCTCACCGATATCTCATTCATGGCAAAATTAAGGCCTTCTATTGCTTTGTTCTCAGGTGAGCAGGTAAGACTTAATAAGGTTCTTTTTGAGATTTTATATTTTTTATCAATGACAAGTTGCATGAATGCTGCTATGTTTTCTTTTTGTACTGTTGCCAAAAAACCTAATCTTCCTGCATTTATTCCTAAAATAGGGACTCCTGAATTACGAACCAATGTAACTGCTCTAAGGATAGTTCCATCGCCACCAATGCTGATCAACATGTCATAACTGGAATCTAAGTCATCATGAGAGGAAAAAGTATTGTATTCGTTTTCTATGATTTTTTTTTCATACAACATTTTCAAGAAATCGGATTCAATAACCATTTCGACATTATTATTGTTGAAAAACACAAAAATGTCTTTTATGATAGGTTCTGTGCTTACTAAATAATATTGGCCGTAAATAGCTACTTTCATTTCTTTTGGGTTTGATATTTTGTTATTGTTGTTTTGGTTTTTAAAATGATTTAATCCAAAAATTACATATTCAAATATTTATCTAAATAGTCAGAACGTTCTTTTAAACTTTTGATGTAATTGTCTTCGTTGTGTTCTGAAACGATGTCGTAGTTATACCTTCTAAAAGTTTGAATTATTTCATTCAATGAACCAACACTAATTTTAATTGTGACTTCAATAGTATTTACATCTGAATTTGAAATAAAAAGTCCTAAAAGTTTACCATTGTTGCTTTCTACAATTTGAACGATTTGACTCATCGAATAATCAACAGTATTTTTGCTAACTATAATGATGGCTCCAGGTTCTTTTAGGAAAGGAGTTTCATGGAAAAATTTAATGACATCTTCAATTTCATAATACCCAACATACCTATTGTTTTCGTCTAAAATGGGAACTAAGTTAGTATGGTTTTTGGCGAAAACTTCCAAAACATCCAGCCAAATCATATCGGTTCTTGCAAAAAAATGTTCCAGAACATATTTATATTCATTGACTTTTTTATCACTGTCAAAAGTTTCAATGTCATCAGCGGCGATACTTCCAATGAAAATTTCCTCTTCGATAACAGGAAAGTGTGAAAAGGTTAAGTCACCAAAGAAATCTTGAACCGCGCCAATAGTTTCTTGAGCATCAATTGCTTTGTAGTCGTTTGTAATGTAGTCTTTTAAATCTGTCATAAATCTATCCTCAATAATCGATGCAAAATAATCAAAAATATACAAAATCTGCTAGGTTTTACTTTGTATTTTTGTCTTATCAAATATAATAACATATCTATTAATACGTGTTTCTATGACAAAACTTAGCGTTAATATAAATAAGATTGCCACTTTACGTAATGCTCGTGGAGGAAATGTGCCTGATTTGTTGAAAGTGGCTACTGATATTCAGAAGTTTGGAGGTCAGGGGATAACGATTCATCCACGTCCAGATGAACGTCACATTCGATATCAAGATGCAAGAGATTTAAAATCAATTGTGTACACTGAATACAATATTGAAGGAAATCCACAACATAATTTTATCGATTTAGTTTTGGAATGTAAACCAGATCAAGTAACCTTGGTTCCAGATGCTATTGGGGCAATTACTTCATCTGCAGGTTGGGATACCATAAAAAATAAGTCTTATTTATCGGAAGTTATTCGAGAATTTCAGCGAAACGGAATTAGGACTTCGATTTTTGTTGATCCCATTTCTGAGATGATTGAAGGTGCCAAAAAAACGGGTACAGATAGAATTGAATTATATACCGAAGCTTTTGCACATCAATACAGTTTAGGTAATGAAAAGGGAATTGATCCTTATGTAAAATCAGCAATTTTAGCTAACGAATTAGGTTTAGGAATCAATGCTGGACACGATTTAAGCTTGGATAATATTCAGTTCTTTAAACAAAACATTCCGGGATTATTGGAGGTGTCAATTGGACATGCCCTTATTTCTGAAGCTATTTACCTCGGTTTGGATAATGTGGTAAATATGTATTTGCAAAAATTAAAATAGTTTTTTAAATATTGATTATAGGATTATTTATTGTAGAAATATATCTTCAATCTAAAAATTTTTCAATCTAAAATCTAAAATTATAATGCTCTACTCAAAAATAGAAGGTTCTGGGAAACCTTTGCTCATACTTCACGGTTTTCTTGGGATGTCCGATAATTGGAAAACATTAGGGACTCAATTTGTAGCTGATGGTTTTCAAGTGCATCTGTTGGATTTGCGTAATCATGGTCGCAGTTTTCATTCGGATGAATTCAGTTATGAAATTATGGTTCAGGACGTTTTTGATTATTGTAAAATAAACAGCCTTGAATCGATTGATTTGGTAGGTCACTCGATGGGAGGGAAAACCGCCATGCTTTTGGCAACATCTTATCCTGATTTAGTTGATAAGCTATTAGTGGCAGATATTGGACCTAAATTTTATGCTCCGCATCATCAGGATATATTGGCGGGATTGAATGCTGTAGATTTTTCAGTTAAACCAAGTCGGAATGAGGTTGAAGAAATATTGAAAAATTATATACCTGATTTTGGGACACGTCAATTTTTGATGAAAAGTTTATACTGGCAAGAACCAGGTCAATTGGCTTTCCGATTTAATTTGGATGTTTTTAATAGAAAAATTGATGAAATCGGAAAAGCATTAGCCTCGGACTTGATTTTTGAAAAGCCTACTCTTTTTATACGTGGGGGAAGTTCCAATTATATACTTGATGATGATTTTGATGAAATTAAATCGCATTTTCCGTCTTCAACTGTAGCCACAATCCCTAATGTTGGGCATTGGTTGCATGCTGAAAACCCTACAATGTTTTATGAATTAGCAAGTGCTTTTTTAAAATAATTTAAGATAGTATAGAAAATTTGTTATATTTATTGAAATTTTAAAAGACGAGACTATGAATTTGATTATTAGAATAATTGTTACCGCAGGATTAGTTTTTGGGATTGCTCATTTTTTGCCAGGTGTACATGTAGCTGGCCCTTTTACCGCAATGGTAGTAGCGGTTGTTTTGGGACTACTTAATATTTTTATTAAGCCTATTATGGTACTATTGACTTTGCCTTTTACCATAGTGACTTTAGGGTTGTTTTTGTTGGTGGTAAATGCCTTGATTATTTTATTATGTACAAAGATAGTTGGAGGGTTCACTGTTGATACATTTTGGGTTGCAATGATTTTTAGTATCATACTGTCATTATCCCAGTCTATTATTTATTCTATTATTGGTGATAAATAGTTTTTTTTAATTGTAATGTCGTTTCTTATTTCTGAAGTTAAAATAATGTAATTTTGTTCTAAGATTTTAATCGAATGAATTTCTTGATATAGATAAAGCTGCATTTGGTTTCTCTGGAATCCCAAATGCAGTTTTTTTTATGGATTATTATTCAGATAATGATTTTCAAGTTCCAAACTAAAAAAGTAATTCAAATAATATAATCAAAAAATATAAATCATGAAAACATTAATTATTGCTTTAATAGCATTCTTTGGTATGGGAAGTGCAGTATCGGCTCAAACGACTGCTACAGCTCCTAAAAAAGAAGTTCAGAAAACTATGTATACTTGTCCTATGCATCCCAAAGAAATGAGTGACAAAAAAGGAAAATGCAGCAAGTGCGGAATGGATTTGGTTGCGAGCAAAGAAACTGCACATACGACAACTACAAAAGAAAGTAAAGCTACTACTGCCGTAAAAAGCAAATACGTTTGTACTATGGATGGTTCTACATCTGAAAAACCTGGTAAATGCACCAAATGTGGTATGGCTATGACAGAAAGAAAGAGTGAGAAAAAATAAATAAATCTGTAAAAAGATTGATTTTAAAAACAGCCTTTTTACAGGGCTGTTTTTTGTTTTAAATAAGAATGTTAAAAGTTGAATGTGATGAAATAAAAAGCACTTGTAATTAGTGTAATTTGTAGATTTGAAAAAAAAATAATGTTATGTTGGAACTTTCAGAAATCTGGGTTTATCCTGTAAAATCGTTAGGTGGAATTTCATTGCAAGAATCCCAAGTTACGGATCGTGGTTTGGAATTGGATCGACGTTGGTTGTTGGTAGATGGCAGTGGACGATTTTTGTCTCAACGTGAATATCCTGAATTGGCTCTTTTTAGTCCGGATATTGTTGAAGGATTTTTGAGAATTACATACAGAGTTAATTTGGAATCTGTCGATATAGAACTTCATCCTGTTTTTTCGGATGCTAATTCTAAAATTGAAGTAACCGTTTGGGATGATGCTATTGATGCTTTTGAAGTCAGTTCGGCTATTTCGAAATGGTTCACAAGACTATTGGGGTTTTCGGTTCGATTGGTTTATATGCCAGAGGAAAGTGAACGAAAATTAGATCCAGATTATGCGATTACTGGTGATGAAATTAATTCTTTTTCGGATGCCTATCCTTTTTTGATTATTGGGCAAGCTTCGTTGGATGATTTGAATGGACGCATGGAAGTTAGGGTTCCGATGAATCGATTTCGACCAAATTTTGTTTTTACCAATGGTGATGCTTTTGAGGAAGATGCTTGGCGAGAATTCAAAATTGGTAACGTTTCCTTTGTTGGGGTGAAACCTTGCGATCGATGTGTGATGACAACAGTAGATCAAGAAAAGGGAGTGATTTCGGGAAAAGATCCATTAAAGACTTTGGCGAAATATAGAAATTTCGGTAATAAAGTGTTGTTTGGTCAGAATTTAATTGGACTGGGATTGGGGACAGTGAAAGTTGGAGATTCCGTTCGGGTTTTGAGTTTAAGAAAATAGATTAGCCTTTTAGTTATTCTAGTATTATTTTGTCTATTTTCTTTGTTAACAGATTTGTTTCTGATAGCGCAAGTGTTATTTTTTGCTGATAAGTAATAGAATCTTCTGTTTTTAGATTTTCCAATAAATGATTTTGTTTGATTTGGGATCCTAATTTGGCCAATTTCCAAAAGATTTCAGCATTTTTTGGGTAAGGAAAATTTGTTTTTAAGATTTTTTTTTCTGCAGGGAAGTTTGATGAATGTAAAATGGCATATGCATAATCGAGAATGTCGGTTGGGGTGAAGGTTTGTCTGAATTCTGGACGAACCTCTTTGTTGTTTGCCATACAAACGGTGCCTTCGGGATCTTTTGCCAGTATAAAGTGTAAACCTGTTTTGTGGGCTATTTGATTGATTGTTTCTTCGGTTAGGTTTGGAATTTTCCCTTCGAAGAATTCCGTTGCAATGCCGTCTTTGTACGTTGTGCTTATGCTGGTAAGATATTGGTCTAGAGTCATTGTGCTTTGATTTAAAGCATTGATTACTACAAAGATAAGATTTATTCGGGTTTCTTGTAATGTTTTTGTTTGATAAATTGATTGCACAATAGCTAGCAATGTTGTTGTATTGCTTTATGTTTCTCGTTTTGCACATGCGAGAGGGATAGGAACTAGCTACCGAAGTAGCGTGGATAGCCCGACCGTATTTTTGGGAAGGGCCGTATAAGCGCAAAGTTGATTTGGCCCTTGCCAAAAATGGGGTCTCGCCCATATAAAATTTAATGAATCTGATGAAGTAAATGCTTTTTTAATATGGTAGGATTTGCTCTTGATTTCATTAAATAATTGTCTAAAATTCAAAATCTTAAAATACTTGTTTGGGTTGCAAAAATTTCATAATTTTGCAACCCAATTTTATAATGTAAATTAAAGAAGAAGATGGATATCAAAAGAGTAGCAATAGACGCTGTGAATGAAACGATTGTAATGACAGTTGTTCACATGGATTACAAAGGACAAGTAGCAAAAAGAATAAACGAAAAAATGCCTTTGGCAACTGTAAAAGGTTTTAGAAAAGGTGCTGTGCCTAAAGACCTTGTTGAAAAACAATATGGTAAGGCTATCAAACAAGAAGAAGTAAAGAAAGTTGTTGATTTGGCTTTGGAGCGTTTTGTGCAATCTGAAAGATTAAATCTTTTGGGAACTCCACTTCCAAAAGTTAACGAAAACTTCAACTGGGATGCTGAAGAATTGGTTTTTGAATATGAAATTGGTTTAGTGCCAAGTTTTGAATTAGACCTTGAAGCTAAAAATGATATCGTAAAATATATCGTTACTGCCGATGATAAATTAATTGACGGACAAGTAGCACGTATCCAAAAACAATTTGGTACTCCAATTCCTCAGGATGTTGTTGTAGCTGACTCTGATATTACTGGAACTTTCTCTAACGAAGCTGAAGGAATCAACAATTCAACTACAATAGCTTTGGCAATTTTTAAAGATAAAGCCACTGCAGATAAATTCGTTGGTAAAAAAGTGGGTGACGTAGTTACTGTAAACACTAAAGGTTTATTTGAAGATGACCACCAATTGATGGATTATTTGAAAGTAGGTCACGATAATGTTCACGGTTTGGCTGTAGATGTTGACTTCACTATCGAGGCTATCAACGGAGCTGAATTGGCTGAATTGAATCAAGAATTATTCGACAAACTTTTTGGTGCTGGAAATGTAGCTTCATTAGAAGACTTGAAAACAAAAATCAAAGAAGATGCTGAATCTCAATTTGCTCAACAAGCGGACCAAAAATTATTGGCTGATGTTCAAGAATTTTTGATTGAAAACACAAAATTTGATTTACCATCTGAATTCTTAATCAAATGGTTACAAACTGTAGGAGAAAAACAATTGACTCCAGAAGAAGCAGTTGTTGAATACGCAAGATCTGAAAGAGGTTTGCGTTTCCAATTGATTGAAGGAAAAGCAATGGCTACAAGCAATATCCAAATTACTTTTGAAGATTTGAAAGCGTTTACAACTAATGCAATCAAACAACAAATGGCACAATTTGGACAAACAAATCCAACAGACGAAGAGGTTCAAGGAATTGTGGCAAGAGTATTGTCTAATCAAGAAGAAGTGAAAAGACTTTCTGACCAAGTTGTTGCAGCTAAATTACTTGAATTATTCAAGGAAAAAGCGAATCCAACTACTAAAGAAGTGACTTACGAAGAATTTATTGCTGCTTCTTACGGGGAATAATTTATAAAAAAATAAGTATATTTGAGCGTCAAACATATTTGTTTTGACGCTCTTTTGTTTGAATTAGGTACTGATAAATGAAAATGATTTAAAAAGAGAGTTGTGTTTGTCCATTTAAGGATGAAAAATGAGACAGTTTGTCACAAAAAACAAAAAGGAACAACCTTTGCTTTACCATTTAGACAGAAAAACATTAGAAACTATACCTTATAAACTTATAAACTTTTTAAAATGGACTACGGAAAAGAATTCAAAAAATTTGCTATTAAGGGTCAAGGGGTAAATGCAATGTACTATGATAAAATAGTGGCTGCAATGAATCCAAAAAATATGACTCCTTATATTATAGAAGAGCGTCAATTGAATATTTCACAATTGGATGTTTTTTCGAGATTAATGATGGATAGAATTATTTTCCTAGGAACAGGAATTGATGATCAGATTGCAAACATTGTTCAGGCGCAGTTATTATTCCTAGAAAGTGCTGATGCTTCAAAGGATATTCAGATTTATTTGAATTCACCTGGAGGAAGTGTTTATGCAGGTTTAGGGATTTATGACACGATGCAATATATCAAACCAGATGTAGCTACAATTTGTACAGGAATGGCCGCTTCTATGGGAGCTGTTCTTTTGTGTGCAGGAGCTGCAGGAAAACGTTCGGCTTTGCCTCATTCACGTGTTATGATTCACCAACCATCAGGAGGTGCACAAGGTGTTGCTACCGATATGGAAATCAACTTGCGCGAAATGTTGAAATTGAAAGATGAGTTATATCAAATTATATCACAACATTCAGGACAAACTTTTGAAAGAGTACACAAAGACAGTGAACGCGATTATTGGATGATTGCTGATGAAGCCAAAGAATACGGAATGATTGATGAAGTGTTGAGAAGAGGATAAATAGTTATTGGTTGATAGTTGGTAGTTGTTGGTTTCAAAC
>DATEOV010000416.1:0-2229 GCA_035273645.1 Flavobacterium sp.
AACAAATCCTTTTTTTACATATTTCTTCTATACTGACCTCCTACTTCAAACAAAGCTTCAGTGATTTGTCCCAAAGAACAAACTTTTGTCGCTTCCATCAAATGTCCGAATAGATTTTCTCCTTTAATAGCGGCTTCTTGAAGCGTATTCAAATGCTCTTTTACCAAAACGGCATGACACTGATGTAAATTATCCAACATAGTGATTTGGTATTGTTTTTCTTCTTCAGTTGCACGAATTACTTCGGCTGGAATTACCGTTGGAGAACCTTTGGAACTCAAGAATGTATTTACTCCTACAATTGGAAATTCGCCAGTGTGTTTCAAAGTTTCATAATACAGACTTTCTTCTTGAATTTTTGAACGCTGATACATGGTTTCCATAGCTCCAAGCACACCACCACGTTCCGTAATTCGGTCAAATTCCTGTAAAACCGCTGCTTCCACTAAATCCGTTAATTCTTCGATAATGAAAGAGCCTTGAATTGGATTCTCGTTTTTAGCAAGACCTAATTCTTTATTGATAATCAACTGAATTGCCATTGCTCTACGAACTGATTCTTCAGTTGGTGTTGTAATTGCTTCATCGTAAGCATTGGTATGCAATGAATTACAATTATCATAAATCGCATACAAAGCTTGCAAAGTTGTACGAATATCATTGAAATCAATTTCTTGCGCGTGCAATGAACGTCCCGAAGTTTGAATATGGTATTTTAACATCTGAGCTCTTTCGTTCGCTCCATATTTATTTTTCATGGCTTTTGCCCAAATTTTACGCGCCACACGACCAATAACCGCATATTCTGGATCGACACCATTCGAGAAGAAGAATGATAAATTTGGTCCAAAGTCATTGATATCCATTCCGCGGCTCAAATAATATTCCACGTATGTAAAACCGTTTGAAAGCGTAAAAGCCAATTGCGTAATTGGATTAGCACCTGCCTCGGCAATATGGTATCCTGAAATAGAAACCGAATAAAAGTTTCTAACATTTTGGTTAATAAAATATTCCTGAACATCTCCCATCAATCGCAAAGCAAATTCAGTCGAGAAAATACAGGTGTTTTGTGCTTGATCTTCTTTTAATATATCGGCTTGAACCGTCCCGCGAACTTGTGAAAGTGTTTTTTCTTTAATTTCATTATATACTTCCAAAGGCAATACCTGATCACCAGTTACTCCCAAAAGGAATAATCCCAAACCATTATTTCCTTCCGGCAAATCACCTTGATAATGCGGACGCTCTACTCCTTTTTGTTTGTAGATTTTGTTGATTTTATCAGCAACCTCATCTTCAAGATTATTTTCTTTTATATAAAATTCACATTGCTGATCGATAGCGGCATTCATAAAAAATCCTAGCAACATAGGCGCTGGTCCATTAATAGTCATACTTACCGAAGTCATGGCATGCACTAAATCGAAACCAGAGTATAATTTTTTAGCATCATCTAAACAGCAAATAGAAACTCCAGCATTTCCAATTTTCCCGTAGATATCAGGTCTTAGGTGCGGATCGTTACCATATAAAGTCACACTGTCAAATGCAGTTGAAAGCCTTTTGGCAGGTAAACCTGCACTTACATAATGGAAACGCTTATTTGTTCTTTCCGGTCCACCTTCACCAGCAAACATTCTTGATGGATCTTCTCCTTCACGTTTAAACGGATACAATCCAGAGGTAAAAGGAAATTCTCCAGGAACATTCTCCTGCAAACACCAACGCAAAATATCTCCCCAAGCTTGATACTTTGGCATCGCTACTTTTGGGATTTGAGTATGCGAAAGTGACTCCGTATGCGTAGCCATTTTTATCTCTTTGTGACGTACTTTAAACGTATAAACCGGGTCTTTATATTTATTTACTTTTTCATCCCAATTAAGAATCAATTTCCAATTGTGAGGATCTAAATCCATTTTTACCTTATCAAATTGATTCAGCAAAAGATTTAAAAATATTTTATTCTCAGCTCCACCTGGCTTTTCAGATTCTAAAGCGCTCGGCAATACAGAATCTTCATCGATTCCCGCTTTATTGATTACTGGAATTTTCCCAGAAACACTTTCTATAGTTTTGAATACTCCATATAACTTTTGAGCTACTTGCTCTTGACTCAAAGCCGTTGCATCATATTTTCTGTTGTTTTCGGCAATTTCAGATAAGTAACGTGTTCTATGTGGTGGAATCACAAAAATCTTCTCGCTCATTTCGCGGGTGATTTGG